>JAKFVZ010000504.1 GCA_021732965.1 Reyranella sp. | reverse complement strand
GGCCAAGAACCCAAACTCCTATCACGTCGCCTACATCGTACGCGCCGTGACCCCTGGCACCTACGCCGTCCCCGCGACCAACGTGTCGGACATGTATGCCCCGCGCATCTACGGGCGCACGGCGATTGGGACCCTGACCATCGTCCCGCCGGACGCGCGCTGACGGGCCGCGCGCCATGAAGCTGAGGGCCTTCCTCGCGTGCGTTGCCGTCGTCGCCACGACCGTGGCGGCGAGCGGGCTGGCGCTGGATCGCCTGTTCCCACCCGACCTGTCGCGCTACCAGGACCGGTCGACCGAGGTGGTCGACGCCAACGGGCGACTGCTGCGCGCCTTCACGACCCGGGACGGCAAGTGGCGGCTCAAAGCCACCGTCGACGACGTCGATCCTCTCTATCTGGCGCTGCTCAAGGCCTACGAGGACCGCCGCTTCGACCAGCATTTGGGCGTCGATCCGCTCGCCGCCCTGCGCGCGGCCAGCCAGCTCGTCGAGCGCGGACGCATCGTGTCGGGTGCGTCCACGATCTCGATGCAGGCCGCCCGCCTGCTCGATCCGAGGCCCCGGAGCTTCACGACCAAGGCCATCCAGTCGGCCCGCGCGCTCCAGCTCGAATGGCGTTATTCCAAGCGCGAGGTGCTGGCGATCTACCTGACGCTGGCACCGATGGGCGGCAATCTCGAAGGCGTGCGCGCCGCATCCCTCGCCTATTTCGGCAAGGAGCCGCGCCAGCTCAGCGCCGCCGAAGCGGCCCTGCTGGTGGCGATCCCGCAATCGCCGGAACGCCGCCGGCCCGACCGAGCCTCCGCTCTCGCCCAGGCCGCGCGCGATCGCGTTCTGACGCGTGGCGTGGAACACGGCGTGATCGACGCACCGCTGTTCGAGATGGCGCGCAGTCGCCCCGCGCCCGACCGTCGCCTCGCTTTGCCGATGCAGGCGCCCCATCTCGCCGCCTGGCTGGCCGGTCAGTCGCCCGGCACCGTCGTGCCGACCACCCTGCGCTTCGAGTTGCAGCAGTCGCTGGGCCAGCTCGCGCATGAGGAACGCCGCCCGTTCGCCGACGGCGCGGAGATCGCCATGGTCGTGCTCGACAACCGCACCGGTGGTGTCGTGGCGTGGCTGGGTGGCGACAATTTCTTCGGCCGCGCCGGGCAGGTCGACCTCGTGCGGGCCCGGCGCTCGCCCGGTTCGGCGCTCAAGCCGCTGATCTACGCCATGGCATTCGACGACCGCACGCTGCATCCGGAGACGCTGGTCGAGGATGTGCCCGTGCGCTTCCGGGATTGGCTGCCGCGCAATTTCGACCGCGACCATCAGGGCGCCGTGACGGTGCGCCGCGCCCTGCAGCAGTCGCTGAACGTGCCGGCCGTGCTCGCGCTGGAGAAAGTCGGACCGCAGCGCTTTCTCTCGACGCTGCGCACCGCCGGCGCCACGCCCGGCCTCCCGCCGGGCGACACCGGCAATTCGCTGGGCATTGCGCTCGGCAGCGCAACGCTCTCGCCGCTCGAGATGGCCGGCCTCTATGCGGGTCTTGCCAATGGCGGCAGCTTTGCGCCACCGCAGGTCCGGCGCGACCGGGCGAAACCAGTGCCGGTGCGTCTCCTCGGCCCCACGGCGGCCTGGTACGTCTCGGACGTGCTGGCCGAGGCGCCTCTGCCCGAAGGCTTCGCTTCCCTCCCTGTGTCCCTGCGCGAGCGCCGCATCGCCTTCAAGACCGGCACCTCGGCCGGCTACCGCTACGCGTGGGCGGCGGGCTACAGCGCCAACTGGACGGTAGTCGTCTGGGTTGGCCACGCCGACGGCACGCCACGCCCCGGCCAGCTCGGCCGGCTTTCGGCATTGCCCGTCCTGTTCAAGGCGTTCGGCCGCCTGCCGGGCGAGGACAATCGCGCCGCCCGCCCGCCCGCCGACGCAATCAAGGTCTCGTCACATCGCGACCTGCCCCCGCGCATGCGCACGCTGGCCCCCCATGCGGAGACGAGCGGCGGCCCGCGTATCGCCTATCCGCCCGCCGATGCCCGCATCGAACTGGCCGTCCGAGAGGCCGTTCCCTTGAATGCCATGGGCGGCCAGGGACGACTGCGCTGGCTGGTCGATGGACGCCCTCTCGACGGCAACCAGTGGGTCCCCGACGGAGCCGGCGTCGCGCGCCTCGCTGTCGTCGACGAGGCGGGCCGCTCGACCTCGGTGACGGTCAGGATCGTTCACCGGCGGTAGCCGCGATCAGACCGCGAAAGCCAGCGCAACCGATCCCACGAGGAGAAGAGCGAAGGCGACGTTGACGACGCGGTTGGTGCGCGGATCGCGGAAGAACCTCGTGAGCGCCGCACCCGCCAGCAACCAAGCAACGTTCACGACGGCGATCACGAGCGTCAGCAGCGCGAGCTTCAGCGCCACGTCGGCGCCCAGCCTGCCCGGCAACAAGGTGAAGCCCGAATAGAGGGCGGCCATCGCGACATAGCCCTTGGGATTGACCAGCGACAGCAGGAGCCCTGCGGCCAGCGTCGGTGGCACCCGGCTGGCCCCTTCTTCCGACAAAGGAGGCGCCGTCGCGATGCGCCACGCCAGCCAGAGGAAATAGATCGCCGCCAGCACCGCCACGACCGGCGCCACACCCGGTACGGCAAGCAGCAACCCGACCATGCCGCTCGCCACCAGCGCCATCACCGCAACCATGCCCAGCACGAGGCCCACGAGGTAGCCGAGGCCACGCCGTGCGCCGAAAGCCGCGCCAGCGGCCGCGAGACTGAGGGTCGCCGGACCGGGGCTGCCGGCCAGTGCGACGGCGGCGATCAGGAAACCGGGAAGAGCATCCATGGTCCGGATATGACGCCCGGCATGGTGTGCCGTCTTGAACGTTCGTGAGGCCTACCCGGATTTCTCAAAGGCGTGGGGTTGATGACGTCGGATGCCGGCGGATTGCTGGTGGGCTCGACGGATCGGCGATCGAGAGCCTGCTGGTCGATCTGTTCGTGGAGTGACTTGCCCTGGTTTATCGGACCACGTCTAACCAGATAGAACCGGCGTCACCCGGCCCGCCGGAATTGCCCTCCGCCGCTACCCTTCGCAACGTCAGACCTTTGCGAAGGCCGGCTTCTCGACGCCGGTCATCGTGTCGTAGGCCTTGAGGATGGTCTCCTCCGGCGTCCGCGTGACGCCACTGTCGTGGTAGATCGCCTTCAGCCACATCACCATCTTCCTATGATAGCCGTTCATGATGAAGCGTTCCGACATGACCTTACGCAGCATTTCCTCGCCCTTGGCAACATAGGCCGCGTCGGGCTTGCCATCGCCCGCGAGATGACGAAAGGCCCATTGGCCGTACATCAGTTCCGCCCGCACGATGGCTGGCGCGGACGAGGCCTTCTCGGTGAGGCCCGCCTCCTGACACAGCTTCAGTCCGACGTCATGGCGAAGTGCCGCGAGGTTGAGCGGCAGTGCGAGTTCTAGCCCCTCCCGCATCAAAAGCTTCTTTCCGTTGGGCAGGAGGCGGTCGAACTGGTCCCACTGCCGCCAATCGGCTTCGCTCGCGCGCCCGAATTCGGCGACCGCCGGATCACCGTCGATCAGCCATTTGCCCAGGCCCAGCGTCTCCCACCATTGATACGCACGGAAGCATTCGGAGGTGTCTTTACCCTCGGCTGGCCCAGGCTGATCGGCCATCCAGTCCGTAAGTGCCCGGATCGCTGGCAGCACCCGGTCCCGCAGTCCCAAGAGATGAGCATGGATCAGACGGTCGAGTTTACTCTCCATATAGTGCGAGCGATTGAACGGGCCAGTTGTTTCCGGTTCGAACTTCGTCGCAATCGGCAGATCGAAGTCGAGAAAGAGCTGGCGACGTTTTTCGGGCTCGAAAATTCTCGGCATCACGGCCTCCGCTTCGGATGAACGACAGCTCGCTCGCCGCCGACGATTCGTTCAATCACACCATTGCGCGCACTGCCAGTGCCGACCGTGACGATAGTGACGTTACCTTTATCCAAATTCTCCTGCGCCATGGCTGCGGCTTCGGACGACAGGCGACCACTGGTAACGGCCTTGGGAATGCCCTCCTCCACATGCTTCAAGGCTCCCCGAAGTGACTTTTCCGTCTGATGCGCTCGCCTGCCTGGACCGATCGACGTATCCGAGCTGCGCCATTTGGAATCAATCAAGTAAATCTTGCCGTTGGGGTCGACCGAGATCACGTCCGGTCCCCGCTCGCCCGCCTTGCGGCCGAACTCGATGATCGTGTGGTCGGGGAAGTGCCGCGCGATTTCGTTGGCCAAGCCGAACTCTCCCCGCAAGCCCTTACGATGGTTATCGTCATCTGGCTGGTAATTGCGCCCTGCCGCCGGTTCGCCGACGCGAGGATCGAGCCAGACGCCGATGGCCGTGTCGATGCCGTCGGCGGCCTTGTAATGGTCTTTATCGATCTGAGAGTTCCTGTCGGCCAGCCAACGAACAATGTGATCGAATTCCTTGAAGTCGGGCTCTTCGGGCGGCGGGCTGTTCGAGCTGGCTGCGGCGGAATTGCTGGTGCCATCGCGGCGATCCTTTTTGGCCGGCGGACCGCTTGAATAGATCGGCACGACATCGAAGCGCGTCGCGGCCTTCGCCAGCACGCGGTCGGCGGCCTCCGGCCCGATCGCCCTCTCCAGCGCCGTGGCGTAGATCGTCAATATTTGCGGGCGATCCGAGGTGGTGCCCTCCTGGATGCGCACCGCTACGGGCGTGCGATCCCACAGGCTGCCGCCGAGGGCGCTCTTCTCGATGACGCCGTTTGGATCTCCCGGCGGTTGGCGCAGACGCACGTCATTGCCCAGGTCGACTGTGGCGCCCTGGCTGTTCGCCGGTGTGAGGAGCACGGCAGCCCCTGCAGCGACCCCGGCGGCCGCCCCTGCAACGGCGCTGCCGGCCAGGCCGAGGGCTCTCGCTCCCAGCGCCAGCATGTCGCCCGCGATGGCCTTGGCGGTCGCGGTCAGCGCGTCGGCCGCCAGCGATCCCGCGGTGCCAAGAGGTCCAAGAGGGGCGACGCCGCCGTTCGCCAGATGGACGTCCCCGGACGGCGGCTCCGCTTCCCAGCTCGACGTCTGCGCCGGACCTTCAGCCGGTTCCCATGTCTGCGTGACGCGCGTGCCGTCGAAGGTGGTCGTCTGCGTGCCGACGATGGTGCCTTGTGGATCGCGGATCGTGTCGATCTGCGACCAGGTCCGGCCGTCGGGGCTGGTCCGCCGGCTCTCGACCCGGTGCCCGTTGGGCAGAACCATCTCCGCCGAAGCGCCCGACCGATCTCGATCAATGCGGATGGTCGCCTCGGCCGGGCCGCCCGGCGTCGGAACCTTGCCGGCCGTGACCTCCGCGCTGCCGTCGTCGTTGTGGACGATCCGGGGCTCCGCCCCATCGAATGCGTCCTTCACCTCGGGCTCTTGCGGCGGCGCGATTTGTGTATTGCCGTCCGGTTCGACTGATTCTTGCAGCGGCCCGATTTGCGTATTGCCGTTCGCTTCGGCCGGCTCGTCGGCGACGCGCACGATATTCGGATCGCCATTTGCACGCGGCGGCACGCCGCCCACCACATCGCCGACGAGGCTGCGGATGTCGGCCATCGCTGGCGGCCTGCCCTCGACGGACTCGAAGGCGCCAAGCAGCCTGTCGAGCTGTTGCCGCGCGGTCCGGGCGTCCTCTCCGTCGGGATCGAGGTGGGCGGTGCGCAGTCCTTCCTCGAGGAACAGGCGGCCGAGACGGTGTCGCTCGAAGGCGGGATCGGGTTTGCCTTCGGAGAGAGTCTGCTGGCGTTTGGTCAGGCGGTCGTAGTCACTGTCGCCGAGCGACAGTCGGTGTTGCGTGAGGTCGAGGCCGACGAAGTCTTCCGGGTTGCGTACGGCCTGGTCGTCGAGCTTCTCGTAGAGATCGCGATCCGTTACCACGCAGCCGCCGTTGATGGCCGTGGCCTCCAGGCGGTCCGTCTGCTCCGGGCTCAACCCGTCGCGCAGCTCCGTCGGCATCGCCATCAGCGACGCCCCCGGATTGGCACCTAGCCAGTCGAGCGCGCCCGTCGCGCCGCGACCCCGCGCCGCCTGCCACGCCCGGTCG
>JAKFVZ010000505.1 GCA_021732965.1 Reyranella sp. | reverse complement strand
TCGACCGGGATGCCGCGGCCGTTGTCGCGCACCAGGATCTTGTTGCCCGGCAGCATCTCGAGCCAGATCGTGTCGGCGTGGCCGGCGACGGCCTCGTCCATCGA
Source organism: Reyranella sp. (assembly GCA_021732965.1). Classification (GTDB taxonomy): domain Bacteria; phylum Pseudomonadota; class Alphaproteobacteria; order Reyranellales; family Reyranellaceae; genus Reyranella. The sequence continues at coordinate 5,977 of JAKFVZ010000505.1, read as the reverse complement.
ATTGTCCAGCACCTCGGCCACGAGATGATGCATGGCCCGTTCATCGGTGCCGCCGATATACATGCCGGGGCGCTTGCGGACGGGCTCCAGCCCTTCCAGCACCTCGATATCCTGCGCCGTGTAGGAATTATCCTTCGGACCGGCGGCACGCTTGCCGCCGCCAGACCGATCGAACAGATCGCCGTTTCGTGCCATGCCTGCTTCTTGTCTTTCCGCGGCCGCGCGAGGGGATCGCTTGGTGGCCGGTTGGGCATGGGTATGGTAGCAAAACCGCGCGAAATCAACCACATCCGGTGAGGAATCGATGTCCGAAAGTCGCCGCGATCCGATCGTAAGGACCGTTCCGCAGCCTGCCGACATGAACGGAAATGGCGACATTTTCGGCGGTTGGGTGCTGAGCCAGATGGATATCGCGGGCGGCTCGCTCGCGGCCCGGGTGGCGAAGGGGCGGGTGGCGACGGTCGCCATCACGGCCATGACCTTCGTCCAGCCGATCAAGGTGGGAGACATGGTGTCGATCTATGGGGAAGTCGTGAAGGTCGGCCGCACGTCGATCACCATCGGCCTGGAAACCGTGGTGCAGCGTCGCCATGAGGAAACCGACCTGAGGGTCACTCACGGCACCTTCGTGTTCGTGGCGATCGACGACGAGGGCAAGCCGCGGACGGTGCCGCAACAGGAACCGCAGGTCGCCACCGCATGAAAAGGCTGCTGGCCCCTATCGTGGCCGTGCTGGCGATGCTGGCGCCGGCCATGGCCTTCGCCCACCCGCACATCGTTGTGCAGCAGGTCGTCCGCATGATCGCCAAGGACGGCAAGTACACGCATGTCGAGATCGAATGGCGCTTCGATCCGTTCTCTAGCGAGGTCGAGATCCCGCTGATCGACGAGGACAAGAACGGCAAGTTCTCCGCCCGCGAGACCAAGCTCCTGTCCGACGAGATGATGCCGGAGTTGGGCAAGTACGGTTACCTGAGCTGGATCAATACGGGGGCCAAGGATTTCAGGCCGCCCAAGCGGCCGCAATTCTCCGCCCGCATCGACGACCCCGCGACGTTCATTCCGCCGGAATGGGATCGCAATGCCGGCGACAATGCGGGCATGCCGATGCCTCCGAACAAGCGCGCCGACGGCGCGCAGGCCCCGCGCAAGCAGGGCCCGCGCAACCTCGTCTACGTCATGCGCTTCGCATTGCCCGAACCGTCCAAGCTCGTCTCGATCGCGACGTTCGATCCCGAGGACTTCATCCGCATCGAGGTCGACAAGGCCTCGGTTCCGGCCAACTGCACGCTCGGCAAGCACCCGACCCACAAGGCCGAGTTCGTGCGCGGCTATCCCATCTTTGCCGACGTGGTGACATGCCAGCTTCCGTGAAATCCTCCGCTTTGCGCTCGCCTTTCCTGTGGCTGGGAATCATCCTGCTGATCGCCCTGGGCGGAGCGCTGGTGTTCAGCGACAGCGTCGCAGAGTTGGCCCGTTACTCCGCCGAGTACCAGCGACGCATCAACCAGGTTCTCTCCACGTCGCTGCGGGACGTGCAGTCCGGAACGGGCTCGCTCGCACTGTGGACCCTCGTCACCGTCTGCTTCGGCTATGGCGTCGTCCACACACTGGGGCCGGGCCACGGCAAGGCCGTGGTCGTGGCCTACTTCCTCGACAGCACGCGCCCGCGCGCCTGGATCGAGGGCATCTTCGCCGGTGGCTGGATCGCCTTCACCCACACGCTGGCGGCGCTCCTGCTGGCGGGCGCGCTCAAGCTCTCCTCCACGGTCGGCCTGTTCGGCGCGATGCGCGAGGTCCGCAACGTCGAGATCGTGTCGTACACGCTCATCCTGCTGGTCGGCCTGTGGCGGCTGTGGGCCGGAATCACGGGGCGCGTGCACGAGCACTGGCACGGGGATCACGACCACGCACACGGGCACGGGCATGCGCACGGTCACGGCCACGAGCATCACCACGACCATCACCACGGGCATGAGCCGCCGCAGCGCACGATCGCGGGTTGGCTGCTGCTGACCGCGGCCGGCATCGCGCCCTGCGCCGGTGCCCTGGTCATCATCCTGCTGTCGATCGCGCTCGACGTGCTGTGGGCCGGCGTCGTCGGTGTCATAGCCATCGCCATCGGCATGGCGGTCACGCTGGCCGCCATCGGCATGGCCTCGATGGTGGCGCACCGGCTGATCATCGGCGACGGCCGCTCGCAGGAGATTGGGCGCTTCACCGCCATCGCCGCCTCGCTGATCGTGATCGCCACGGCCGGCACGCTGCTGCTGGGCTCGCTCGAACGCTTCCTGCGCTGAGGTCGCGAGTGGCCGAGATCAAGGCGCCCAGCCGGACGTCGAGACCCCTGCTGGGCGTGCTCTTCATGTGCACGGCCTGCGCGCTGTTCCCGATCATGAACGGGCTGGTGAAACTGCTGGCCGCCACCTACGACCCGCAGGAGATCGTCTGGTTCCGGATCATCCTGCATCTTGTGCTGGTGGCCGCGGTGTTCATGCCGCGCATGGGGCTTGGCCTGCTGCGCACGCGCCGTATCGGCACGCAGTTCGTCAGCTCCGTGATGATGATGCTTTCGACCCTGTTCTTCTTCTCGGCGGTGAAATCCATACCGGTCGCGGAGGCCATCGCCGTCACCTTCGTGGCACCGCTGGCGGTCGTGCTGCTGGCCTGGCCGCTGCTGGGCGAGCGCATCACTTTCTTCCGGATGGCCGCGGTGATCGTGGGCTTCGCGGGGGTCCTGATTGTGATCCGGCCGGGCAGCGCGGTGTTCCAGTGGCAGTCGCTGCTGCTGCTCGGAAGCGCCGTCTGCTACGCGATGTACCAGATCCTGATCCGGCGTCTCGCGGGCATCGACGCGCCGGCCACCTCGATCTTCTACAGTGTGCTGCTGGGCGCGATCATCATGTCGGCCTGGCTGCCTTTCCATTGGAAGACGCCGACGGGCTGGATCGACTGGGCAATGCTCTGTTCGCTGGGGGCCCTGGGCGCGCTGGGCCATTACTGTGTCGCCAAGGCCATGACCTATGCCTCGGCGAATTTCGTGGCCCCGTTCAACTATACGCAGATGATCGGGTCGGTCATCGTGGGTTACCTGATGTTCGCCGAGGTGCCGGATTTCTACACCTGGCTCGGGACGGCCGTGGTGGTCGGCGCCGGATTGATGGTGGGCTGGCACGGCCGCAAGCCGCAAAAGAGCTGATGGGGAGAGAGCATGCCGTATCTCGTTGCTGCCGACGTGCCGGTCGAGCCGGCTGGAGTGCGGTTCCGTAGCCTGCTCGAACGGCCGCAGATCCTGCGCATGCCGGGGACGCACAACGGCATCGCAGCCCTGCAGGCGGCGCGCGCCGGATTCGAAGCGCTCTACCTCTCTGGTGCAGCGATGTCGTCGTCGATGGGCTTGCCCGATCTCGGCGTCATCACCGTCGACGAAGTCTGCTTCTTCATCCGCCAGGTGGCGCGATCCTCGGGGCTTCCGGTCCTGGTCGACGGCGACACGGGCTACGGCGAGGCGCTGAACGTCATGCACATGGTGCGCGCCTTCGAGGAGGCGGGTGCGGCGGCCGTCCATCTCGAGGACCAGTTGCTTCCGAAGAAGTGCGGTCACCTGAACAACAAGAAGCTCGCCGAGCCGCACGACATGGCGGCCAAGGTCGCGGGCGCCGCGAAGGCGCGCCGGCACCTCTTCGTCATCGCGCGCACCGATGCGGCGGCGAGCGAAGGCATCGATGGTGCCGTGGCTCGGGCGAAGCTCTACAGGGAAGCCGGCGCCGACGCGATCTTTCCCGAGGCCCTGCACAATGCCGAGATGTTCCATGCCTTCGCCAAGGCGATGCCCGGCGTGAAGCTGCTGGCCAACATGACCGAGTTCGGCCGCACGCCGTTCTTCACCGCGTCGGAGTTCGAGGCGATGGGCTACAGCATGGTGATCTGGCCGGTCTCGGCGCTACGGGCGGCCAACAAGGCGCAGGAGGGCGTCTACGCTGCCATCCAGCGCGACGGTGGCACGCAGAACGTGATCGACCGCATGCAGACGCGGCAGGAACTCTACGACACGATCCGCTACCACGAATACGAAGCGCTGGACGCCTCGCTGGTGAAGACGGTCGTGCCGCAGGGCATGCCGCAGCGGGACTGACGCGCCCCCGGCTACAGCCCCAGCGCCGACAGGTCCGGCGCGCGCTTGTGGAAGTCGGTTGCGTCCTGCAGCGCCTTGCCGATCTTCAGCACCGTGCCCTCCGCGTAGGGCTTGCCGAGAAGCTGGATGCCGATCGGCAATCCCTTGGAAAAGCCATTGGGCAGCGACAGGCCGCAGAGGCCGAGATAGTTGCCGGGGCGTGTCATCAGAGAGATCGCGGGAGACAATTCGTCGACCTCGGCGACCGGGATCGCGCCCGAGGCCAGGGTCGGCGTCAGCAGCGCATCGTAGGGCGCCATCCAGGCGTTGAAGGCGGCACGGCGCTCGGCCATGCGGCGCAGTTCCTCGGCATAGAGCGCCGGGGCGAAGGTCTTGGCGGTCATCGCGCGGCCCCGCACGCCGGCGCCGATCGGCTGGTTCATGTCCTCGATCCAGCCGCGATGCAGCGACCACAATTCGGAGGCCGAGATCGAGCCCGCGCCGACGCCGAGATTGAAATACCACTCGGGAATCTTCACCGGCTCGACGATGGCGCCAAGCTCCTCCAGCGTCCGCGCCGACGCCAGCCACGCCGCAATCACGTCGGCATCGCACGCGGGCAGCGCCGAGGCGTCGGGCAGGGCGACGCGCATGCCCTTGATCGAGCCACCCTTTGTTGAGGCGGTGAAATCCTCTAGCGGCTGGTGCAGCGTCGTCGGATCGCGCGCATCGGGCGCGGCGAGGGCATTGAGCATCAGCGCGCAGTCCTCGACCGAGCGCGTCATCGGACCGATCGAATCGAGAGTCCAGGACAGCAGCATCGTGCCGTGCAGGCCGATACGTCCAAACGTGACCTTGAGGCCGACCAGCCCGTTGAAGGCGCAGGGGATGCGCACCGAGCCGCCGGTGTCGCTGCCGATGCCGGCGGGCGTCAGGCGCGCGGCCACGGCGACCCCGGTGCCGCTCGACGAGCCACCCGGCGTGCGATGGGTCTCGAGGTCCCAGGGATTCCACGGCGTGCCCATCAGCGGGTTGGTGCCCCAGCCGCCGAAGGCGAATTCGACCATGTGCAGCTTGCCGAGCGGCACCATGCCGGCCGCGGTCAACCGCTCCACCGTGTTCGACGTCTCGGTGGCGACGCGCTTCTCCCACATCTTCGAGCCGCCGGTGCCGATGCGGCCGGCGATGTCGCACAGGTCCTTGTATGCGACTGGCAGGCCGTGCAGCGGCGGCAGCGGAAAGCCCGAGGCGCGGGCCGTGTCGGCGCCGTCGGCAATCGCACGCGCTTCCTGGGCATAGACCTCGGAGAAGGCATGCAGCTTGCCGTCGGCCTTCTCGATGCGGGCGAGCAAGGCGTCGATCACCTCGCGCGAGGAGAATCGCTTGGCGGCGAGGCCGGCGGAGAGTTCCGTCAGGGTGAGTTCATGCAGAGACATCAGTAGGTTGCCCGTCCACCAGAGAGATCGAAAACGGCGCCGGTCGCGAACGTGCAGTGAGCGGAGGCGAGCCACGCGACCATCTCGGCCACTTCCTCGACCTCGCCGAAGCGGTTCATCGGGATTTTCGAGAGCATGTAGCTGATGTGCTGCTCGGTCATCTGGCTGAACAACTCCGTCTTCACCACCGCCGGCGCGACGCAGTTCACCAGCACGCCGGTCGTAGCAAGTTCCTTGCCGAGCGACTTGGTGAGGCCGATCACGCCGGCCTTGGACGCGGAGTAGGCGGAGGCGTTCGGGTTGCCTTCCTTGCCGGCCACCGAGGCGATGTTGACGATGCGGCCCCAGCCGCGCTGCACCATGCCGTCGACCACGACGCGGTTGGTGAGGAACACGCTGGTCAGGTTGATGTCGATCACCTGCCGCC
>JAKFVZ010000452.1 GCA_021732965.1 Reyranella sp. | reverse complement strand
CTACTGGGTCGGCCACGAGCGGAAGATCTGATGCGGGACTGGCTGCGGCGCCTTCCGCCCAACGTGCAGGGGGCGCTTTGGCTGGTGAGCGGCGGCTTCATCTTCACCTCTACCGGCGTGATGATCCGGCTGCTGTCGGAGCAGGTCGAGAGCGTCCAGACGGCGTTCTTTCGCGCCATCCTCTCGGTGGTGATGCTGCTGCCGCTGATGATGTCGGGCAAGGTGAAGCCGTGGCTCAGCCAGCGCATCGCCGGTCATTTCTGGCGCACCTTCATGGGTACCACCTCGATGGTGCTGGGCTTCTACGCCATCTCGATGCTGCCGCTGGCCGACGCGACGGCGATCGCCTTCTCGCAGCCGCTGTTCTCCGTCGTGGTGGCTGCGGTCATCGCCAAGGAGAAGGTCCGCTGGCGACGATGGACGGCGACGGTCGTGGGCTTTGCCGGCGTGCTGGTGATGGTGCGGCCGGGAGAGGGGAGTCTCCAGCTCGGCGCACTGGTGGCGCTGGCCAACGCGGCTTGCGTGGCCATCTCGATCCTGCTGGTGAAGCGCCTCTCCGATTCCGAATCGCCGCTGATGATCCTGACGCAGTTCGCCATCTTCTCGACCCTGCTGCTGGCGCCGCCGGCGATCTGGGTCTGGCGCTGGCCGGATCTCTGGGGCTGGGTGCTGGCGATCGGCATCGCCTCAACCGCCACGGTCGGCCAGTATTTCTGGGTCCAGGCCTTCAAGTCCGGCGAGATGTCGGCCATCGCGCCGTTCGAATACATGCGGCTGCCCTTCGCCGTGTTCATGGGCTGGCTGATGTGGAACGAGATGCCGGTCGTCTGGACCTATGTCGGCGCCGCCATCGTCATCGCGTCGGCGCTCTACATCGCCCATCGCGAACACGTGGTCGCACGCGAACGGCGGCGTGCCGCCGCCGTCAGCCCACCGGAGAAGCTTCCGTCTGGCCCTGTTCCTTGAGCAGCCACACCCGCGCCTGTGCGCGGTGCGCTTCGGTGATGTGCATGCGGGCGGCGGTGAAGGCCGCGACCATGATGGCGGCGTCGTCGGTGAACCCGAGGCCGAGCAGCAGGTCCGGGATGACGTCGAACGGCAGCACGAAATAGGCCAGCGCCCCGAACAGGGTTGCACGGATCGGCAGCGGGGTGGCGCTGTCGGTGGCGCAATAGAATGCCGCCACCGCGTCCTCGGTGAAGGGGACCCGGCCCAGATTGCGGCGGGCCTTCGCCCAGAAGTTCCGGCGGACGGTCGCCTCGTTCCGGGCCAGATCGGATGCGTCGCTCATGCCGGGAAAGGTTGGGTTGGCGGCCCGGCTTGGCAAGGGGGGTGGAAATGCTAAAAGCGCCCCACTGCTCGAGAATGGGCACGGAGGACAGCAATGAACGTCAAGGGTCAGGCCGCCATCGTCACGGGCGGCGCTTCGGGATTGGGCGGCGCCACGGCGTCGGCGCTGGCGGCGGCGGGCGCCAAGGTCGCGATCTTCGACCTGCAGGACGAGCTGGGCGAGCAGAAGGCCAGGGAAATCGGCGGTCTCTTCGTGAAGACCAATGTGGCGGATGCCGCCAGCGTCGAGGCCTCGGTGAAGACGGTCGTCGAGAAGCTGGGCGCGCCTCGCGTCGTCGTGAACTGTGCCGGCATCGGCCGGTCGGGCCGCACCGTGTCCAAGTCCGGTCCGCACGATCTGGCGATGTTCAGCCAGGTCATCCAGGTGAACCTGATCGGCACCTTCAACGTGATCCGCGTCGCGGCCTACGCGATGAGCCAGGCCGAGCCGATGGACGGCGGCGAGCGTGGCGTGATCATCAACACCGCATCGGTCGCGGCGTTCGACGGCCAGATCGGCCAGGCGGCCTACTCGGCCTCGAAGGGTGGCGTTGTCGGCATGACCCTGCCGATCGCGCGCGACCTGGCGAGCCTCGGCGTCCGGGTCTGCACCATCGCGCCGGGCCTGTTCCTGACACCGATGATGATGAGCCTGCCGGCGGAAGCGCAGAAGAGCCTGGGCGCGCAGGTGCCGTTCCCCTCGCGTCTCGGCGACCCAAAGGAATATGCCCAGCTCGCCATGAGCATCGTCGAGAACCCGATGCTGAACGGCGAGACGATCCGCCTCGACGGCGCGATCCGCATGGCGCCGAAGTAACAGGCGGGGAGGGTCCCGATGCGGCTTGCGACGTTACTGGTGACGGCCGCTGGTATGGCTGTCGTCGCTATGCCTGCGATGGCAGAGTCGCGCTGGCTCGCCTGCAAGGTGACGGACCGGGGCGGCCAGGTCCGCAACTTCAGCGTCGTATTCGACGATCGGCGCAACACGGCGGGTGTCTGGGACGGGACGTCGTTGGCCGAGGGAGCGAGCGTTGCGATTACGTTCCAGGCCGTGCGCGCGACCTTCCCGAGCTTCACGATGACGTACAACAGAAACGACGGCGCCTTCTCGATGACGCCGCTCGGCGCAAACTATGGCGGCCTGCTCCACGGCGAGTGCCGTCGCAGCCCCGCGCCGCCCGGCGTTCCCGCCGATCGGCGCTGAGGCTTTTCGCCGGCCGTCAGTAACCCAGGTCGGCCCGCTGCTCACAGCGCAGGTCGGCCACGCTATTCTCGGTCGCCTGACGGCCCGGCGTCGTCTGGCCGTCGCAGGTGTAGCGGATGCGCAGCGTCTTGGTGAGCCGATCGGGCATGCAGAAGATATAGGCCATCGCCGGCACCTGGCATCGCGTCGAGCCTTCGCCGCAAATGTCGCGAACCTGCTGTGTCACGTCGATGGTCGAGGAGGGGCCGCCCCAGGAGGCTTCGAGGATGTCGATGCGCCGCGGCTTGATCGGGGCGGCGCCGACGCAGGCCATGCGGACCTTGAAGGTCGGCGGGGCGACCTCGGCGAGCACGAAGTTCTGCGGCTGACACGTCCAGATGACGGTCAGCTTCTTGTTGAGATCGTAACGGTTGTCGTTATAGGCCGGCCCGTTGGCGAACACGTCGCAGGGATAGCCGCCGGGACAGGTGACCATGCTGGTCACGTCGGCGCCGGGGCCGGCTTGTGGCAGCCCCCAATAGGCGCGCTTGATCTGCGCCGTCGACTGCACGACGCGCGAGGCCTGGCTGCACGCCACGACCGTGCCCAAGACGGCCATTGCAACAAGTACGAGACGACCACAAGCCATGAAACCCCCGGTATATACCTGCACTCACAGTCCCAATATCCCGCCCGCAAACTAACGTCAGGCTGCGGCGGCGGCAATCGGCCAAGCTTGACAGTATTTGCACTCTCTTTAAAAGAAGCGGTGATGGGGATCGCGATCTCCCCACGAGGCGACAGCCGAAGCATCGCGTCCTGCCCCACTTCACAAGGACGCCGCACATGCCTTCGCCCAACACGATTTCTCCCGACAAGCTTGCCCGCCTCATCGGTCGCCCCGATTCACCCGTACTGATAGACGTCTGCGCCGAGGAAGACTTTGCCGCCAATCCGCGCCTCGTGCCGGGGGCGGTGCGCCGTCCGTGGGCCGACGTTCCCGCCTGGGGGCCAGCCTTGGTCGCCGCCCGCCGCCCTGCCGTGGTCGTTTGCCAGAAAGGCCTGAAACTCAGCCAGGGAGTTGCCGCGTGGCTGCGCCACGAGGGCGTGCCGGCGGACGTGCTCGAAGGCGGCATCACCGGCTGGCAGGCGGCACGGCTGCCGACCGTGCCGGCCGAGCGCCTGCCGCGCCGTGACGCCCAAGGCCGCACCGTCTGGGTGACGCGCAGCCGGCCCAAGGTCGATCGGATCGCCTGCCCCTGGCTGATCCGCCGCTTTGTCGACCCGCAGGCGGTCTTCCTTTATGTCGCCCCCTCGGAGGTCCTCGACGTCGCCGCCCGGTTCGGTGCCACCCCGTTCGATGTCGATCACAAGGACGTGCACTGGAGCCATCGCGGCGAGCGCTGCACCTTCGACCTGATGGTCGGGGAATTCGGCCTCGAAACCGAGCCGCTGAAGCGTCTGGCCACGATCGTGCGCGGGGCCGATACGGCGCGGCCGGAGCTTGCTCCGGAATCGGCGGGGCTCCTGGCCGCCTCGCTCGGCCTGTCGCGCATGTATGCCGACGATCTGGCGCAGCTCGAGGCGGGGCTCGCGCTCTACGACGCCTTCTATCGGTGGTGCCGCGACGCCGTCGACGAGGGACACGACTGGCCGCCGACCGCGAGGAAGTCATGAGCGCACCGATGCCGCACGGCGTTCCCTTCGCCGAGGCGATGAAGGTCTGGCTCCGGGTTGCCGCCCTGTCGTTCGGCGGTCCGGCGGGCCAGATCGCGGTGATGCACCGCATCGTCGTCGAGGAGAAGAAATGGGTCGGCGAGCAGCGCTTCCTGCAGGCGCTGAACTACTGCACCCTGCTGCCCGGTCCCGAGGCGCAGCAGCTCGCGACCTATCTGGGCTGGTTGATGCACCGCACGGCGGGCGGCCTGCTGGCCGGCACGTTGTTCGTGCTGCCGGGAATGGTCGCCATCATGGCGCTCTCCTGGATCTACGTGCTGCTGGGCAAGGTGACCCTGGTGCAGGGCCTGTTCTTCGGCCTGAAGGCCGCGGTGCTGGTGATCGTGATCGAAGCGGTGATCCGCGTGGGCCGGCGGGCGCTGCGCAACAACGCAATGCGACTGCTGGCGGCCGGTGCCTTCGTCGCGATCTTCTTCTATGGCGTTCCGTTTCCGGTGATCGTCGTGGCGGCGGGCTTGATCGGCTTCGGGGCCACGCGGCTCGGCTCGACGGCTTTCCAGGCCGGCGGTCACGGGACCGGCAAGGGGCCGACCCTGGGCGATGCGGAGTCCCTGCTGGGGGAGGGGACGCCGGCGCATGCCAAACCCAATCTCGCCTGGACCCTGTCGATCGGCGCGATTTTTCTCGCGCTGTGGCTCGTCCCGGTGGCCCTGCTGTGGTTCCTGCGCGGGCCTGACGACATCTTCACCCAGATCGCGGTGTTCTTCAGCAAGATGGCGGTGGTCACGTTCGGCGGCGCCTATGCGGTGCTGGCCTACGTCGCCCAGCAGGCTGTCGACCATTACGGCTGGGTCACCGCGGGCGAGATGCTGGACGGGCTCGGGCTGGCCGAATCGACGCCCGGCCCGTTGATCATGGTGACGCAGTTCGTGGGCTTCCTCGGCGCCTGGCGCGACCAGGGAGGAATGAATCCGATCCTGGCCGGCACGCTGGGCGGCCTGCTGACGACCTGGGTCACCTTCGTGCCCTGCTTCCTCTGGATCTTCGTCGGTGCGCCCTATGTCGAGGCGCTGCGCAACAACAGGGCGCTGTCGGGGGCGCTGGCGGCCATCACGGCTGCGATCGTCGGCGTGATCCTCAACCTCGCCGTCTGGTTCGGCCTGCAGGTCCTGTTCGGGGAGCTGCGGTCGGTCCGCTTGCTGGGTGCCACCGTCGACCTGCCAGTGCTGGGCTCGGCCAATATCGCCGCCGTGGCACTGGCGGCGGCCTGTGCTGTTGCTGTATTCCGCTTCCGCTTCGGGATGATCCCGGTCCTGCTGGCCAGTTCGATGGCCGGCATCGTCTACGCGCTGATGCTATAGGAAACCCATGACCGACACGCTCCCCGACCGCCTCTCCACCAATCCCAAGAGCCCGCATTACGACGAGGCGCTTCTGCAGCGCGGCATCGGCATCCGGTTCGACGGCCAGGAGAAGACCAACGTCGAGGAGTATTGCGTGAGCGAGGGGTGGATCCGCGTCGCCGTCGGCAAGACGGTGGATCGCAAGGGCAATCCGCTGACCATCAAGCTCAAGGGCAGCGTCGAGCCCTTCTTCGAGGCGAAGAAGTCCTAGAGTCTGTCCGAGCAGCGCTGAATCACACCCCCAACCTCATGCTGAGGAGCGCTCCGCAGGAGCGCGTCTCGAAGCATGGGCACGAGCACCACGTTGTCGCCCATCCTTCGAGACGGCCCTGCGGGCCTCCTCAGAGGCTGACCGGAAATGAAATGAGTCTATTCAAGGACTTACCTCATCCTGAGTGGCCGACCGGAAATGAATTGAACCGATTCAATCACTTCCCTCATCCTGAGGAGGTCGCGCAGCGACCGTCTCGAAGGATGGGCAACAGACGTGGTGCGCGTTCCCACCCTTCGAGACGG
>JAKFVZ010000391.1 GCA_021732965.1 Reyranella sp. | reverse complement strand
GCTGATGGGCGTCGGGCCCGACGTCTATCCCGGCGCGCTGGGCTTCATGCGCGTGTCGTTCATCGGCATCGTCTTCAATTTCACCTTCTTCGTTTTCCAGGCGATCATGCGCGGCATCGGCAAGCCTACGCTGCCGGTCTACATCGTGCTGGGGACGGTGTTCCTGAACTTCGTGCTCGACCCGCTGCTGATCTTCGGCTGGGGCCCCGTCCCGGGCTACGGCGTGATGGGCGCAGCCATCGCCACACTGGTCACGCAGGCCATCGCCGCCACGATCGGCATCGCCATCCTGCGGCTGGGCATGCACGGCATCCATGTGCGGCGGCGCGATTTCATACCCGACTTCGGCTACATCAAGCGCGCCTTCTTCCTGGGCCTCCCCGCCTCGGTCGAGCTGTCGGCGCGGGCGCTGGGCCTCATGGTCATGACCTTCCTGATCGCGAGCTTCGGCACGCTGACCTTGGCGGCTTATGGCGTCGGCTCGAACATCCTGCAGGTCGTCATGGTGCCGGCCATGGGCCTGTCGATGGCGATCTCGACCCTGGTCGGCCAGAACATCGGCGCCGGCAACATCGAGCGCGCCGCGCAGATCGGGCGGCTGGGCGGGTTGCTGGGCTTCGCGAGCCTCAGCCTCTTCGGCATCGTCGTCTTCCTGTTCGCGCCGCAGTTCGTGGCCTTCTTCGTGCCCGGCGATGCGGCGGTGATCGCGGCCGGCGCGGGTTTCCTGCGCATCATGTCGCTGGCCTGGGGCTTCCTCGGCCTGCAGTTCGCGCTGACCGGCGTGTTCCGGGCTTCCGGCAACATGGTGCTGACCATGGTGCTGACGCTGGTCTCGCAATGGGTCGTGCAGTTCCCGCTGGCCTATGTTCTCTCCAAGCACACCGACCTTCACGAGCAGGGGATCTGGTGGGCGCTGCCCATCGCCAACGTCGTGACGGCGCTGATCACCCTCTGCCTCTATGCAAAGGGCGACTGGAAGAAGAAGCGCCTGATCGAGCCGGAGGAGGAAATCGCCGGCAAGGTGACCGAGGACATCCTCGTCGGCGAGGTCTCGCGCTAGAGCGGGCTCGTCTTCCTCAGGGCCAGACGGGCGCACCGTCCAGCCCCGCGGTTTCCGGCAGGCCGCAGATCAGGTTGGCATTCTGCACCGCCTGCCCAGCCGCGCCCTTGCCAAGATTGTCGACCACGCCCATCGCGATCACCAGGTTGCGCTCCGGATCGGCCGCATAGCTCACGAAGGCGAGGTTCGAGCCGGTCGCCCATTTGGTCTGCGGCGGCTTGTCGGTCACGCGGATGAACGCCCGCCCGTCGTAGAAGCGGCGGGCGGTTTCGAGGCATTGGTCCGTGGCGGCGCGGCCGCGACAGTAGATGGTGGCGAGCACCCCACGGGTCATCGGCACGAGGTGCGGCGTGAACACCAGCCCGGCCGCGCTGCCACCGCTCAGCCGCCCGATCGTGCTCGCCATCTCGGGCATGTGGGTGTGCTTCAGCAGGCCGTAGGGCACCAGGTTCTCGTTGCTCTCGGCATAGCCGAACCGGCTGTCGGCACCGCCGCGGCCGGCACCGGAGATGCCGGTCTTGGCGTCGATCATGATGTTGCCGGGCTCGATCAGCTTGCCGGCCAGCAGCGGCGCCAGCGCCGTCAGCACCGCGGCGGGGAAGCAGCCGGGATTGGCGATGCGGCTCCTGCCCCTGATCTCGTCCGGCCAGACGTCGGCCAGGCCGTATGTCCAACCGTCGACGTAGCGGTGGTCGCCGCCGATATCGACGATCTTCACGTCCTTCGGCACCCGCGCCAGCGCCTCGGCCGAGGCCCCTGTCGGCAACGACGCAAACAGCACGTCCAGTTTCGGCAGGGCCGCCGGGTCCCACTTCTCGATCACGACGTCGGCGAGTTTGGCCGGCACGCCCGGGAAGCGGTCGATCAGACGGCTCCCGGCACTGCCCTCGCCCGCCGCGTAGACCAGTTCGAACGAAGGATGGCTGGCGACGAGACGCAGTGCCTCGCCGCCGCCGAAACCGCTGACGCCGACAATACCGACACGAATGCTCATGATGATCTCCTGTGAGGTTGAGACAAAAGAAAACCCCCGGAGCCGAGGGCTGCGGGGGTTCAGGAACGCGGGCCAGAGCCGCTCCTGCGGATGAGACCTATGATGAGGCCTTCACCATGCGGAGGGACGCCGATCGACGCGCAGCCAGAACAGCCGCCGCGGGGTGCAGCGACGTCGGCGTCGGTCGAACAGGATCGCGTTCCGGAGCATGGCCGCGGACACTGTTTCGGTCGGCCGCAATCGTCAAGCGGATTGTCGCTCGCGCCGAGACCCTAGAGCAGAAAATCGGAAGCGGTCAGCGTCGGAAGGCCGGCGACCGCGATCGAGAAGTCCGCGATCTGGTCTCCGTTCACGTCACCGAGAACCAGCGTGTAGCTGCCCGACGTCGCCGTGCGCAGTTCGCCCGCCGCCCCGGAGAAGGCGGTGGCCCCGATGAAGGTGAAGGCCTGGTCGCCACCCGCAGCCGTATCGGCGTCCAGGGCGACGAGATCGATAAGGTCTCCCTGACCCGCGGAGAAGTCCACGATCGTGTCGCGTCCCGAGGCGGCCACCGTCGAATCGGACAGCGCGGTGAAGATGAACGTGTCGGCGCCGCCGCCGCCGGTCAGATGATCGGCACCGGCCAGCCCCGTCAGCCCGTCGTCGCTCGCACCCCCGATGACGATGTTGTCGAGAGTATTGCCCGTCGCCGCGAAGCTGCCCGTGCCGACGAAGGTGAGCCGTTCGACGTTGTCGTCCAGCGTGTAGCTTGCGAGCGTCGTCGTCACGCGATCCGAGCTGCCGCCATCCGCCAACTCGATCACCACGTCGCCGGCATCGTCGACACGGTAGGAGTCCTTGCCGATGCCACCCGCCATCGTGTCGGCACCGGCGCCGCCGTCGAGCGAATCGTCGCCGGCACCGCCCGTGAGCGTGTCGTCGCCGGCACCGCCGACGACGACATTGTCGAGGCCGTTGCCGGTACCGTCGAAATCGCCCGTTCCATTGAAGGTCAGCCGCTCGACGTTGGCGGCCAGGGTGTAGCTCGAGAGGCTGGTGGCCACCCGATCGGCGGTGCCGCCGTTCGCGGCTTCGACGACGACGTCGCCGGCATCGTCGACCCGGTATGTGTCATCGCCGGTCCCTCCCGTCATCGTGTCGGCACCCGTGCCGCCGTCGAGATCGTCGTTGCCCGCGGCTCCGGTCAACGTATCGTTGCCCCCCAGTCCCCACAGCATGTCGGCCTGGGAGACGCCAACGATCGTGTTGGCCAGCGCATTGCCCTTGCCGGCGTGGCTCGTGGCCCCCGTGAAGGTGAGGTTCTCGACGGCCGCTCCAAGGTCGTAGCTCGCCATCGCCGTGCGCACCGTGTCGGTGCCCTCGCCCACCAGTTCGACGACGAGGTCGCCGACATTGTCGATCGTGTAGGTGTCGTTGCCGGTGCCGCCCACCATCGTATCGGCTCCAGCGACGCCATTCAGCGTATCGTCGCCGTCGAACCCGCGCAGCGTATCGGCGCGCGAGGCACCAATGATGATGTTGGCCAGCGCATTGCCGTCGCCGGCATGGACGATCGCGCCGCTGAAGGTCAGGTTCTCGACGTTGGCGGCGAGCGCATGGCTGGCAAGCGCCGTCAGGACGGTATCCGTGCCCTCGCCGACGTTCTCCGTGACGACATCGCCCGCATTGTCGACCGTATAGGTGTCGTTGCCGGTGCCGCCCACCATCGTATCGATACCGCCGCCACCGTCGATCGTATCGTTGCCGTCGAGTCCGGACAGGGTGTCGGCGCCGCTGCTCCCCGTGAGCATGTTGGCGAGCGCATTGCCGGTACCGACATGGCCGCCCGCACCGCTGAACCGCAGGTTCTCCACGTTGGCCCCGAGCGTGTAGCTCGCCAGGCCCGTCCTCACCTCGTCGGTTCCTTCGTCCGCGTTCTCCGTGACCATGTCGTCCGGACTGCCGACGGAATAAACGTCGTTGCCGAGGCCGCCGGCCATCGTATCGAGGCCCGCACCGCCGTTCAGCTGGTCGTCGCCGCCCAGGCCCAGCAGCGTGTCGTCGCCGTCACCGCCGAACAGGATATTGTCCGTGTCGTTGCCTGTTCCGGAAAAATCACCCGTGCCCGTGAAGCTGAGCGATTCCACGTTGGCGCCCAGCGTGTAGGACGACAGCGCCGTCGATGCGCTGTCGAAACCCAGGTCTTCCAGTTCGACGATGATGTCGCCGGCATCGTCCACAACATAGATGTCGCCGCTCCGCCCGCCGGTCATCGTGTCGGCACCGGCGCGTCCGTCGAGCCGGTCTTCGCCGTCGCCGCCGACCAGCCGGTTGTTCAGCTCGTTGCCCGTCGCGGAGGCGCCGGTCTCGAAATCGCCCAGCGTGTAGGTGAGTTCGAGATCTTCGACGTGGGAAGGCAGCGTGAAGCTGACGAGGCTCCGCACCGTGTCGTGACCTTCATCCTCGTTCTCGATGACCACGTCGCCGCCGACATTGACGATGTAGACGTCGTCGCCGGTTCCGCCCGACATCGTGTCGTTGCCGATCCCGCCATCCAGGATGTCGGCGCCGTTCAGTCCGCGGAGAATGTCGTCTCCGCCGAGGCCGGAGATCGTGTCTGCACCACTCGTGCCGGTGAGTGTTTCGCCATCCGGAGTGCCGAAGATGTCAGCCAAGCGACGCCCTCCATTGCAGACTCGCTGCATTCTGCGGGCAATCGGGATGCAACTGCAAGTCGCCCGGTACGCCTAATTTTCTCTTATTTGCGTGCGGCGTGCGAAACAGCGGCGTCTGTTGCGGTGGAGCGCTTTGATGTAACGTCCCTTAACATGAGTTGGAAGCGCAACGACGGTGAGGAGCGGAAGTATCACCATGGCAGCCTGCGCGAGGCGCTGATCAAGGCCGCCCGCGACCTCATCAAGGAGAAGGGGCCGGCGGGCTTCACCTTCGCCGATGCCGCCCGCTCCGCCGGCGTGAGTCCGGCCGCGCCCTACCGGCATTTCCGCGACCGCGATGCGCTGATGGCCGACGTGGCCCGCGAGGGGTTCGAGCGGTTCGCCGCGATGTTGTCGACCGGCTGGGCCAACGGACGGCCCGACCCGATCACCGCCTTCCACAATATCGGCAGGGCCTACCTCACCTTCGCGCGTGCCGAGCCCGCCTACTACGCCGCCATGTTCGAGTCGGGCATTTCGGCCGATGCCAACACCGATCTGCGCGCAGCTTCCGAGCGGGCCTTTGCCGTGCTGCGCGCCGCTGCCGACCAGCTCGTGACGCTGCTGCCCGCCGCGAAGAGGCCTCCGGCGCTGATGATGAGCCTGCACATCTGGTCGATGTCGCACGGCATCGCCTCTCTCTTCGGCCGTGGCGACGCCGGCCGGCGGCCCCTGCCCATGTCGGCCGAAGAACTCCTTGAGTCCGAAGTGCTCATCTACCTCCAGGGACTGGGCTTTCCCGCCACCCCCTGAAAGTTTTTCGGCGGCCTATTGACTCCCGGGGTCCTCGACCCCAATGTAAATGTCGTTAACATTCACATCGTTAACATCATCAAAAGGGGGCTCCCGCATGGGCCTGATCGAAAAAATAGACGACCTCGGCAAGCCGGCGTGGATCGCGCTCATGGTGCTGAGCTTCATCCTGTTCTGGCCGGTCGGCCTGGCCCTTCTCATCTATCTCAAAGGGAGTGGACGCATGTTTTGCTCGAAGCGCTATGGTCATTGGAACATGCCCGACGGCCGTTCGTGCCGTGAGGAATTCCGCGGCTGGAAGCGCCGCCACGGCTGGGGCCGCCACAGCAGCAGCGGCAACGTCGCCTTCGACGAATACCGCGAGGAGACGCTGAACCGCCTCGACGAGGAGCAGCGCGAGTTTCGCGACTTCCTCGACAAGCTGCGGGCCGCCAAGGACCGTTCGGAGTTCGACCAGTTCATGGCCGATCGCCGCAACCGCCCGGCCGGCGAGCCGCCGGCCGCACCGCCGGCGCCGACCGCCGCCTGATCTATACGGACAAGGCCTGTTCGACGGAACGCCCGCGGCTCGACCGCGGGCGTTTTCGTTTCAGTGATCAAGTTTCATCGGCAGGCGTTCG
>JAKFVZ010000615.1 GCA_021732965.1 Reyranella sp. | reverse complement strand
ATGGCGGACTGTGGCCCCTGGCAGTCCCATCAGCGGTCAGCTCGTCGGTTCGACCCAACTCGCCAGTGGTCGGTTCGCCATTATCGATGATGGGCTGGGCTTCAGCCTGGTCCCGTGGCGGCGGGTCCTCGAGCAGCGCGTCGGCCGTGTCGTTTCTGGTGTCGCTTTGCCGGGCGGCGACGTGAACTGGTCGCTCGGGCGAAATCGGGGGCTGGGGCTCTGACCGATGAACGAGCGAGACGATTGCGCGTGTGCATTTCCAGTGCCTGTCCGAATTCCACGCCGGGGCCGCCGCGCAAGCGCTTCACGCGGGCTCCCTGTTGCACCGATGAAGACTGACGATTTGATCTGTAGCCATGTCCGCGACCAAGATCCTGTGGGGGCAGATCACCCTCGTCTTCGCCATCGTCCTCTTCACCCTGTGGGCGGCCACGCAATGGACGGCTTGGCGGCTGGGCTATCAGCCCCAGCTGGGGCCGCCCTGGTTCGAGTTCGCTGGCCTACCGATCTACTTTCCGCCGACCTTCTTCTGGTGGTGGTACGCCTTCGACGCCTATGCCCCCGCGATCTTCGTCGAAGGCGCCTGTATTGCGGTTTCGGGCGGCTTCATCTCGATCGGCGTTGCGATCGGCCTGTCGGTCTGGCGCGCCCGCGAAGCCAAGAACGTGGCGACCTATGGCTCGGCGCGTTGGGCGACGGTGCGCGAGGCGCGCACTGCGGGACTGATCGGCGCGGACGGTGTCGTGCTCGGAAAGCTCGATACCGACTACCTGCGCCATGATGGACCGGAGCATGTCTTGTGCTTTGCACCAACGCGAAGCGGCAAGGGCGTTGGCCTGGTCGTGCCGACCCTGCTGACCTGGCCGGGCAGCTCGATCGTGCACGACATCAAGGGCGAAAACTGGGAGCTGACGTCGGGCTTCCGCGCCCGCCATGGGCGCGTGCTTCTGTTCGATCCCACCAATGCGCAATCGGCTGCCTATAACCCGCTCTTGGAGGTGCGCCGGGGAGAATGGGAAGTCCGCGACGTGCAGAACATTGCCGACGTCCTGGTCGATCCCGAGGGTGCACTCGAGCGACGCAATCACTGGGAAAAGACCAGTCACGCCCTGCTGGTCGGCGCCATCCTGCATGTTCTGTATGCAGGGACCGACAAGACATTGGCTGGGGTGGCGGCATTCTTGTCTGATCCCAGGCAGCCCATCGATACAACGCTGCGGGCAATGATGACGACGCCGCATCTCGGTGAGGCCGGCGTCCATCCGGTGATTGCTTCGGCGGCGCGGGAGCTACTGAACAAGAGCGAGAACGAACGCTCAGGTGTGCTCTCGACGGCCATGTCCTTCCTCGGTCTCTACCGGGATCCGGTCGTTGCACAGGTGACGCGCCGGTGTGAGTGGCGTATTCGCGACCTCGTCGAGGATGAGCGGCCCACGACGCTCTACCTCGTGGTCCCGCCGTCCGACATCAGCCGGACTAAGCCCTTGGTGCGGCTCGTCCTGAACCAGATCGGCCGCCGGCTGACGGAAGAACTCCATCCCAAGGGCAGGCGTCATAGGCTGCTGCTCATGCTCGACGAGTTCCCCGCTTTGGGGCGCCTCGATTTCTTCGAATCGGCACTCGCGTTCATGGCGGGGTATGGACTGAAGAGTTTCCTCATCGCCCAATCGCTGAACCAGATCGAGAAGGCTTACGGTCCGAACAACGCCATTCTCGACAACTGTCATGTGCGCGTCTCCTTTGCCACCAACGACGAGCGCACGGCAAAGCGTGTCTCGGATGCGCTCGGCACGGCGACGGAGATTCGGGACGCGCGCAATTATGCCGGCCACAGGCTGAGCCCCTGGCTCGGCCATCTCATGGTCTCGCGGCAGGAGACTGCTCGACCGCTGCTTACGCCCGGCGAGGTGATGCAGCTGCCGGCCACCGACGAATTGGTGCTGATGTCCGGCTGTCCGCCGATCCGGGCGAAAAAGGCGCGCTATTACGAGGATCGGCGGCTGACGGAGCGTCTGCTTCCGTCGCCCAAGACTAAAACATCGCAGGGGGGCGACAGGGCGCCGGATGATTGGAGTGGCGCGCCGCTCCCGGCGAAGTCGGACAACAGAAAGAGTGGGACAGGAGATGCGGCGCATCCCGTCGAGGATCCCGCCAATGGCGGAATCCGGCGAGAACCTGAGCTTGCCGAGTATGAAGACATCGTCCCCGAGCCCGCAAAACCGTCGCCGGAGTTTGCGTTCGACGAGGATGAGCCTGACGAAGACGCGGTGCGGGCCCGTGCGTTGCGCGCAACAGCCCGGGGTCTCGCGCGGCAGGCTGCGTTGGATCCCGGCGACGGCATCGACCTCTGAGGCGAGGAATGCGCACCAAACATACGTTCCGTCTGCCGGCCGATCTGGCGTTGAAGCTCGCTGACTACGCCTCCCGCAAGGGAGTGCCGCAGGCGCTAATCGTGGAAACCGCCCTTGCATCCTTCCTGTCGCCGGATAGTTCCGAAAGGTTGGAAGGGGCGCTCGGCCGCCGGTTGGACCGACTGGTCCGCCAGGTCGAGCGGTTGGAGCGAAACGTCGTGATCTCCAACGAGGCGCTGGCTCTCTTCGTGCGCTTCTGGCTGACGGCGACGCCGCCATTGCCCGATGCGGCGCAGCCGGCGGCGCAGGCCAAGGGTCGGGAACGTTATGAGGGTTATGTCGAGGCGCTCGGCCGTCGGCTGGCTAAAGGCCGGACCCTCGCCAGTGAGCTCTCTCACGACCTCGCCTCTGCAGATGAAGCCACGGAGGAGGAAAGCCATCGGTCTTGAAGCCCCGCCGCCGACCCCCTGCCTTTGTACGCCACGGCACTACGCCCCCTTCGAGCTTGTTGCGCGGACCCATTTCCTCCTCCTTTTAATCGACCCCATTCAACGACCGCTGCTCGCGGTCCGGCAATCGGGGTGACGATGAGCGTCCATTCCTTCCAGGCTGAGGTGATCTCTCGCGGGGCGCGCATGCTGCGTACCGCCTTGGGGCCTGCAATCGCGGCCTGGCTCGAAGATCCATCCATCGTTGAGGTGATGCTCAATCCCGACGGGCGGCTTTGGATCGACAAGCTGTCGAGCGGTTTGGTTGAGACTGAGGAGCATCTCAACCCTGCCGAAGGCGAGCGCATCGTCCGGCTCGTGGCTCATCATGTCGGAGCCGAGGTCCATGCCCGCAGCCCCCGCGTATCGGCGGAGCTGCCGGAGACGGGGGAGCGCTTCGAAGGACTCCTGCCCCCGGTCGTCGCAGCGCCTTCATTCGCGATCCGCAAGCCTGCGGTCGCGGTCTTCACTCTCGAGGACTATGCCGCGGCGGGGATCATGACCAAGGGCGAGGCGAACATGCTCCGGCAGGCCGTTGCGGATCGGCTGAATATCCTCGTCGCCGGGGGAACCTCGACTGGCAAGACGACCCTGGTCAACGCGTTGCTGGCCGAAGTTGCCAAGACATCCGACCGTGTCGTGCTGATTGAGGATACGCGCGAGCTGCAATGCCGCGCCGCCAACCTTGTGGCCTTGCGCACCAAAGATGGCGTGGCCTCGCTGTCCGACCTGGTGCGCTCCTCGCTGCGGCTGCGGCCTGATCGCATCCCGATCGGCGAGGTACGCGGCGCGGAAGCCCTCGATCTCCTCAAGGCCTGGGGGACGGGCCATCCGGGCGGCATCGGCACCATTCACGCCGGAACGGCGCTGGGCGCTCTGCGGCGCCTCGAGCAGCTCATTCAGGAAGCCGTGGTCACCGTGCCGCGCGCGCTGGTCGCCGAGACGATCGATCTGATCGCCGTGCTGTCGGGGCGCGGGGATGCACGGCGTCTGACCGAACTCGCCCGCGTGCACGGCCTTGGCGCGGACTCGGACTACGTACTTTCACCCGCAGGAGACTTTCAATGATGCCCTTCGCACCACGGCGTGCCGTTGCCGCCACCGCCGTCCTCTCTTCAAGTCTGCTGGCTTACTCGTCCGCGGCCTACGCGGCGGGTTCCAGCATGCCCTGGGAACAGCCGCTGCAGCAGGTCCTGCAATCGGTAGAAGGTCCGGTGGCCAAGATCGTCGCGGTAATCATCATCATCGTCACCGGCCTTACCCTGGCCTTTGGCGATACGTCGGGCGGGTTCCGGCGGCTGATTCAGATCGTGTTCGGCATCTCGATTGCCTTTGCCGCGTCGAGCTTCTTCCTGTCGTTCTTTTCCTTTGGCGGCGGGGTCTTGGTCTGATGACCGAGCCCGTTCCCGGATTTGTGGTGCCGCTTCACCGCGCCCTGACCGAGCCGATATTGCTCGCCGGCGCGCCGCGATCGATCGCCATCCTCAATGGCACTCTGGCGGCCGCCGTGGGCCTAGGCCTCCGCTTGTGGATTGCCGGATTTCTCCTTTGGCTGATCGGCCATGGCGTGGCCGTCTGGGCCGCCCGACGCGATCCGCTCTTCGTCGAGGTGGTGCGCCGCCACCTTCGCATCCCCGCTCGGCTTGGCGTGTGAGGACCATGGCATGATGAACCTCGCCGAATATCGCAACTCGGCCGCGCGTCTCGCCGACTTTCTGCCGTGGGCAGCGCTGGTCGCTCCCGGCGTCGTTCTCAACAAGGACGGATCCTTCCAACGCAGTGCGCATTTCCGGGGACCCGATCTCGATTCCGCGGTTCCAGCGGAACTCGTCGGCGTCGCTGGACGCCTCAACAATGCGTTGCGTCGCTTGGGCTCCGGCTGGGCGGTCTTCGTCGAGGCCCAGCGGCTGCCATCCAGCACCTATCCGGAGAGCAGCTTCCCAGATGCTGCTTCCACCCTGGTCGATGCCGAGCGGAGGGCGGCTTTCGAGGAGGAAGGGGTGCACTTCGAGTCAGCCTATTTCCTCACGTTCCTGTACTTGCCGCCGGCGTGGGAAACCGCGGGCGCCGGGCGTTTCCTCTACGAGGGTCGCTCGCGCAACGAAGGGGCCGACGCGCGTGGGATTCTTGCGGGCTTTGTCGACAGGACGGACCGCGTTCTGAAACTGCTCGACGGGTTCATGCCCGAGAGCCGCTGGCTCGACGATGCCGAGACCCTGACCTACCTGCATTCCTGCATCTCGACCCGGCGGCAGAGGGTGGGTGTCCCTGATGTCCCGATGTATCTCGACGCTCTGCTCGCCGATCAACCCTTGACCGGGGGGCTCGAGCCGAGGCTTGGATCTGCCCATCTGCGCGTGCTCACCATCGTGGGCTTTCCAGTAGCGACCACGCCGGGGATCCTGGATGAGCTAAACCGCCTGGCCTTCGCCTATCGCTGGTCGACACGTGCGATCATGCTCGACAAGACCGACGCCACCAGGCTGCTGACCCGGATCCGCCGGCAGTGGTTCGCCAAGAGGAAGTCGATCGTCGCCATCCTCAAGGAGGTGATGACGAACGAGGCATCGACGCTCCTCGATACGGACGCTCACAACAAAGCCATCGATGCCGATGCTGCCTTGCAGGAGCTGGGCTCCGATGCGGTCGGCGCGGCCTATTGCACGGTGACGATCACCGTTTGGGATGAAGACCCGCGAATCGCCGACGAAAGGCTGCGTCTGGTCGAGAAGGTGATCCAGGGGCGCGACTTCACCTGCATGGTCGAGACGGTCAATGCGGTCGATGCCTGGTTGGGTGCTGTTCCCGGCCACGTCTACGCCAATGTCCGCCAGCCGCCAGTCTCGACGCTCAACCTCTCGCACATGATCCCGCTCTCAGCAGTCTGGGCAGGGCCGGCGCGCGATGAGCATTTTGAGGGTCCTCCGCTATTCTTCGGACGGACCGAAGGCGCGACACCATTCCGATTTTCGCTTCACGTCGGAGACGTCGGCCACACGCTTGTGGTCGGTCCGACCGGCGCCGGCAAATCGGTCCTGCTGGCACTGATGGCGTTGCAGTTCCGGCGCTATGCCAGAGCGCAGGTCTTTGCTTTCGATTTTGGCGGGTCGATTCGCGCCGCTGCGCTCGCAATGGGGGGCGACTGGCACAATCTGGGTGGCGCGCTCACCGAGGATGCGTCCACCCCTGTGGCCCTACAGCCGCTCGCGCTTATCAACGATCTGGCGGAGCGCGGTTGGGCGGCGGAATGGATCTCGGCGCTCCTGGCCCGCGAGAAGATCGTGATCACGCC
>JAKFVZ010000581.1 GCA_021732965.1 Reyranella sp. | reverse complement strand
GAAGGATTCTTCACGCGGCAACGCCCGCATCCTCTACGAAGTGAACAATCGCGGCCGCAAGATGCTGTTCGGGAACATCGCCGACGGCCCGCAGGGTGTGAACGACCCGAAGACCCTGGCCGATCTCGGCAACGCCTTCCCGCTGCGCCTCGGCTACACCATCGTCTGGTCGGGCTGGGACCCGGATGCACCGCGCGCCAACATGGGCCTCGCGCTCACCGCTCCGGTCGCGACCGACAACGGCCAGCCGATCGTGCAGACGGTTCGCGAGGAATGGGTGTAGGGCACGCGGATCGGCGTGCTGGAAGCCTTCAAGCTCTCGCACGAGGCGGCGACGCTGGAGCAACCGCGCGCCCGCCTCACGGTGCGCGAGCGCGCCGACGACGAGCCGCGCGAGCTGCCGCTGAACCAGTGGTCGTTCGTCGATGCCCGCTCGATCAGGCTGCGCGACGGAACCAAGGCCCAGCCGGGCTTCCTCTACGAATTCCACTACGAAGCGAAGAACCCCAAGGTCCAGGGCCTGGGCTTCGCGGCGACGCGCGACGTGGTGAGCTGGCTGCGCCATTCGCCCGACGCGGTGAAGGCCACCGGCCGCCCCATGACGCATGCGCTGGCCATCGGCTTCTCGCAGGCCGGACGTTACCTGCGCAATCACATCTCCGAAGGCTTCAACCGCGACGAACAGGGACGCCGCGTGTTCGACGGCATCCACAGCCACATCGCAGGCGTCGGGCGCGTCTTCTACAACACGCCCTTCGCCCAGCCGGCCCGGACCAACACCCAGCACGAAGATCACGGCTTCCCGGAGAACGAGTTTCCCTTCTCGACGGCAACGCAGAGCGATCCGCTGACGGGCAAGACCGGTTCGCTGTTCAGGGGCGACGGCAGCGATCCGCTGCTGATCGAGACCAACACCTCGACCGAGTACTGGCAGAAGGGCGCGTCCCTGCTGCACACCGATCCGCTCGGCACGCAGGACATCACCCTGCCGGAGAACTCACGGGTCTACATGATCGCCGGCACGCAGCATGGCGGCCGCGCGGGCGCAACGAGCGATCCCGGCCCCAACATCAATCCGCGCAACCCGCACAATCCGATGCCGGCGATCCGCGCCCTGCTGGTCGCCCTCGACGAATGGGTCGTGTCCGGCAAGGCGCCGCCGCCCAGCCGCGTGCCGACGCTGGCGGCCGGCACATTGGTCGAGCCCGACAAGACCGGCTTTCCGGCCGTGCCGGGCGCCGCGATCGTGCGCACCACCAATACCGTCTCGCCGCCGGGCGACTGGGTGAAACCCGCCCCCTCCGACAGGGCCTATCGCACGCTGGTGAGCAAGGTCGACGCCGACGGCAACGAGGCGGCGGGTGTGCGCCTGCCCGACATCGCCGTGCCGCTCGCGACCTACACCGGCTGGAACGAATACAAGCCGCCGTATCCGAAGGGCGAGATCGCCGATCGCGACGGCAGCTGCCTGCCGCTTCCCGCCGACAAGGCGGCTCGCGAGGCCTCGGGCGATCCGCGCCCGTCGATCGCCGAGCGCTACAAGGACGGCGCAGACTACGTCGCCCGGGTTCAGGCGGTGGTCACGCAATTGATGGCCGACCGGCTGCTGCTGGCCGAGGACGCCGAACGCTATCTCGACCGCGCGCGCAAGGAACCGCGCGTCGCGCCTTAACGAAACAGCTTCAAGGGAGATCAGGATGGGCAAGAGAATCGCAGTCGTGGGCACGGGCGCCCTGGGCGGCTATGTCGGCGGCTACCTGGCGCATGCGGGCCACGACGTCACGCTGATCGACTTCTGGCCCGAGAACATCGAGATCATCCGCAAGCGCGGCCTCGAACTCGACGGCGTCACGCCGGAAGAGAAGTTCACCGTCACCAAGGCCAAGACCATGCATCTCACCGAGATGCAGGACCTGTCGCGACAGAAGCCGATCGACATCGCCTTCGTCTCGATGAAGTCCTACGACACCGAATGGGCGACCGCGCTGATCAAGCAGTACCTCGCGCCGGACGGCTACATCGTGTCGCTGCAGAACTGCCTGAACGAGGAGCGCATCGCGGGCATCGTCGGCTGGGGCAAGACCGTGGGCATGGTGGCTTCGCTGATCTCGGTCGACATGTACGAGGCCGGCAAGATCCGCCGCACCGTCTCCAAGGGCGGCGACAAGCAC
The DNA here is from genome assembly GCA_021732965.1 of Reyranella sp. Lineage (GTDB taxonomy): Bacteria > Pseudomonadota > Alphaproteobacteria > Reyranellales > Reyranellaceae > Reyranella. The sequence continues at coordinate 3,966 of JAKFVZ010000581.1, read as the reverse complement.
ACGGTGTTCCGCGTCGGCGAGGTCCACGGCCGCATCACCAAGAGGGTCGAGGAACTGCGCGAAATGGTCGGCATGATCGACAGCGCCAAGACCACGACCAACCTCTGGGGCGAGCGCTGGTCCAAGCTCTGCCAGAACGGCATGAAGAACGGTGTTTCCGCCGCCACCGGCATGACCGGCATCGACTGCGACCGCAACGACGCGGTGCGCCGCTTCTCGATCAAGCTGGGGGGCGAGGCGGTGCGCGTCGGCCAGGCGCTGGGCTACCACATCGAGAAGATCGGCAAGTTCGAGCCCGAGCTGCTGGCCCGCGCGTCGGAGGACGACAAGGCCGCACTGGACGAGGTCGAGGCGATCCTGCGGCCCGGCTCCAACACCAATCCCAATCCGCGCGCCGACATCCAGCGCCCCTCGATGGCCCAGGACATCATCAAGGGTCGCCGCACCGAGATCGAATTCATGAACGGCTACATCGCCGAGCGCGGCAACTTCATCGGCGTGAAGGCGCCGACCCACGCCAAGCTCACCGAGATCGTGAAGAAGGTCGAGCGCAAGGAGCTGCAGCCGTCGGCCGCCTTGCTGGGTGGGTGATTCTGCTCCGTCCGGCGGAGCAGATGAGAAAATCTGCTCCGGCGGGCTGTAAATTTTGACAATCTGCTCTGTGTAATTGCGACAAGCCTGCGGCCATATCTCTGATCCGCACGGCGAGACTCGGCCCAATTACTGCATGGCTTCTCCTGTGCCTTCACTGGCTGAGGGGGTTGTCGTGATTAACGTGAAATACCGGTTGCTGACCGCGACCGCGGCTACCATCGCCCTGCTCGCTGGCGGTGCCGCCGCGCAGGCGCCCGTCACCAAGGGCGGGACGCTGATCTATCTGGAGCAGCAGGCCCACACGAACCTCTACCCGCCGGCCGGGGGCTTCTATCCCAACGGCGGCGTGCTCAACCAGATCACCGACAAGCTCACCTACCAGAATCCCAAGACGCTCGAGATCGAGCCCTGGATCGCCGAGAGCTGGACGGTGAACGCCGACGCCACGGAATATACGTTCAAGATCCGGCCGGGCGTCACCTTCTCCGACGGCTCGCCGCTCGATGCCGCGGCCGTCGCGAAGAACTACGACACCTACGGTCTCGGCAACAAGGAGCTGAAGCAGCCGGTCTCCGAGGTCATCACCAACTACAAGGGCAGCGAGGTCATCGATCCGCTGACGGTGAAATTCTTCTTCACCAAGCCCTCGGTCGGATTCCTGCAGGGCACATCGGTGATCGGCTCCGGCCTCGTGTCGCTGAAGACCCTGTCCCTGCCGTTCGACGCGCTGGGCGACGCCACCAAGATCATCGGCTCCGGCCCGTTCGTGGTGAAGAGCGAGGTGCTCGGCCGCGAACTCGTGATGGAGGCACGCAAGGACTACAAATGGGGTCCCGCCAAGCTTGCCCACCAGGGCCGCGCCAACCTCGACGGCATCAAGTATGTCGTGACTCCCGAGGACAGCGTGCGCATCGGCGCGCTGCTGGCCGGCCAGGCCAACGTCATCCGCCAGGTCCAGGCCTATGACGAGAAGCAGGTCCAGTCGAAGGGCTTCATTGTCTATGCCGCTTCGACGCGCGGCGTGAACAACACCGTCGTGTTCCGGCCCGACAATCCCCTCGTCTCCGACATCCGCGTGCGCAAGGCGCTGCTGCACGCGACCAATACCAAGGAGATCGTGGCGACGCTCTTCTCTGCCAACTATCCGCAGGCCAAGTCGATCATCGCCTCGACCGCGCAGGGCTATGTCGACCAGTCGGCCAAGCTCGCCTACGACCCGGCGCTGGCCGCGAAGCTGCTCGACGAGGCCGGCTGGACGATCGGCCCGAAGGGTCTGCGCCAGAAGGACGGCAAGGAGCTGGTGCTCCAGGCCTACGAATCGCCGCCGCAGCCGCAGAACAAGGAGACGCTGCAGCTGGTCGCCCAGCAATGGGCCAAGGTCGGGGTGAAGCTGAACGTGCTGGCGGGCGATGCCGGCAGCCGCGTCGCCGACAATCTCGACCCCGCAAAAACGCCCGTCGCGCCGGCCATGGTGGGCCGCGCCGATCCTGACGTCATCCGCAGCCAGTACTATCCGACGACGCGCAACGTGCTGCTGCAGAAAGGTGGCGTCAGCAACAAGGTCCAGAGCTTCGTCGATCCGAAGCTGAACGGCCTGCTCGAGGAGATCGCCGCCGCCACCGACCCGGTGAAGCGCATGGCGCTGGTGGGCGAGGTGCAGGCCTACGTGATCGACCAAGGCTACACGATCCCGATCTTCGAGGAACCGCAGGCCTTCGCCGCCTCGCCCAGGGTGAAGGACTTCACCTTCGAGGCGGTGGGCCGTCCGAGCTTCTACGCGACCTGGATCGCGCCGAAGTAGGCGCGGAGAAAACATGGCGCGCTACCTCCTCGGCCGGGTCGGGCAGGCGCTGGCCGTCCTGGCGCTCACCTTCACGGCGGCCTTCCTGTTGCTGCAGGTGCTGCCGGGCGATGCGATCATGATCAAGTTCATGAGTCCCGACATGGGCCTCACGGCTGACCAGATTGCCGAAATCCGCGCTTCCTACGGCGCGGACCGGCCGCTTTGGGAGCGCTACTTCGTCACCGTCGGCAACTTCCTCACCGGCAATTTCGGCATCTCGATCCAGGCCGGCGTACCGGTGAGCCAGCAGCTCGCGACAAACCTGCCGCCGACCCTGCTGCTCGCCTCCCTGGCCTTCGCCGCGGCGCTGGTCCTGACGATCATACTGGCCACGATCTCGAACATGGTCGGCATGGAGTGGCTGCGGGCCGGGCTGCAGTCCCTGCCCTCGCTGTTCATTTCCGTGCCGGTCTTCTGGCTCGGCATCATGCTGATCCAGGTCTTCTCCTTTCAGCTCGGACTCGTGTCGGTCATCAGCCCGGGCCCGGTCGAGCGGCTCGTCCTGCCGGTCCTGACCTTGGCCATCCCGATCTCCGCGCCGCTGGCGCAGATCCTGATGCGCAACATCGACCAGGTCCTGGCGCAACCCTTCGTCGCCGTCGCCCGCGCCAAGGGCGCCTCACGCAACTGGGTGCTGTGGAAGCACGTGGCGCGCAACGCCATCATGCCGACGCTCACCATTGCCGGCGTCCTGTTCGGCGAGCTGCTGGCCGGCGCCGTCGTCACCGAGGCGGTGTTCGGGCTGAGCGGCCTGGGTGGCCTCACCTACCAGGCCGTCGGCAACCATGACACGGCGGTCCTCCAGGCCATCGTCGTGGTCTCGGCCCTGGCTTTCGTCACCATCAACCTGATCGTGGACCTGCTCTATCCGGTGCTCGATCCAAGGCTCGGCACGAAAGCGGGGGCACTGTCATGACCGCGGAAACCGCAAGCGGCACGAGCGCCGACATCCAGACCGGCTGGATAACCCGCTTCAGACGCGTTCCGGTTACGCTGGCGCTCGCCTGGGCGGTCGTCTTCATCGTGCTGTGCTGGGCCGCGCTGCCGGAGCTCTTCACAGGCTATAGCGGCACCGAGGGCGTGCCCGGCCAACAGCTCCGCGCACCCAGCGCCGAACACGTGCTGGGCACCGACGGGCTCGGCCGCGACGTCTATGCCCGCATCGTCTACGGCTCCCGCCATTCGCTGTCCGGCGCCTTCGTCGCCGTCACGGTCGGCCTGCTGTTCGGCACGTTGCTCGGCCTGATCGCCGGCGCGCGCGGCGGCTGGATCGACGCGCTGATCATGCGCCTGGTCGATTCCATGCTCGCCGTCCCCTCGCTCCTGCTCTCGCTCAGCATCATCGTCCTGCTGGGCTTCGGCACCATCAACGTGGCCATCGCCGTCGGTGCCGTCTCGGTGGCCCGCTTCGCCCGCCTGGCGCGCTCGGAAGTCGTGCGTGTCCGGCGCAGCGAGTATGTCGAGGCGGCGTTCGGCAGCGGCGGCACCTTCTGGGCGGTGCTCTACCGCCACGTCCTGCCCAACTCGCT
>JAKFVZ010000507.1 GCA_021732965.1 Reyranella sp. | reverse complement strand
TCGTGGCCGTCAACAAGATGGACAAGCCGGGCGCGGATGCGAGACGGGTCCACAATGAACTGCTGCGCGAGGAGATCCAGGTCGAGGCGCTGGGCGGCGACGTCCAGTCGATCGAGGTCTCGGCGACCAAGCGGATGAACCTCGACAAGCTCGAGGAAGCCATCCTGCTGCAGGCCGAGGTTCTCGAACTCAAGGCCAATCCCGACCGTGACGCCGACGGCGTGGTGATCGAAGCCAAGCTCGATCCGGGCCGCGGCTCGGTCGCGACGGTGCTGGTCCAGCGCGGCACGCTGATGGTCGGCGACATCCTCGTCGCCGGCTCAGTGTGGGGCCGCGTGCGTCGCCTCGTCGACGATCGCGGACAGGCGGTGGAAGATGCGGGCCCGGCCTTCCCGGTCGAGGTCCTGGGTCTTTCCGGCACGCCGCAGGCGGGCGACGAGTTCCACGTGGTCGAGAGCGAGGCGCGTGCGCGCGAGATCTCCGACTTCCGCGCCCGTCGCGATCGCCAGCTCGAACTGGCCCGTGCCGCGGGCGGCCGCGGCACCCTCGAGGAGATGATCAAGGGCATCCGCGAGGGCACCGCCAAGGAACTGCCGGTACTCATCAAGGCGGACGTGCAGGGTTCGGCGGAAGCGCTGGCCGGCGCGCTGTCGCGGCTTGGCACGGAGAAGGTCATCACGCGCGTCGTCTACAGCGGCGTCGGTGGCATCAGCGAAGCCGATATGACGCTGGCCAAGGCGTCGGGTGCGCTGATCATCGGCTTCAACGTGCGTGCGAACCCGCAGGCGCGCGAGATCGCCAAGCGCGACAAGGTCGACATCCGCTACTACTCGATCATCTACAAGGTGACCGAGGACATGCAGGCGCTGATGGTCGGCCTGCTCGACCCGACCTACAAGGAGACGCTGGTCGGCAACGCGCAGATCCGCGAGGTCTTCAAGGTCACCAAGTCCGGCAACGTCGCCGGCTGCATGGTCACCGACGGCAAGGTCACGCGTGGCAACAAGGTTCGCCTGTTGCGCGACAACATCGTGATCCACGAGGGCACGCTGAAGAGCCTGCGCCGCTTCAAGGACGAAGTGAAGGAAGTGCAGCATGGCTTCGAATGCGGTATGGCCTTCGAGAACTACGAAGACATGAAGGTCGGCGACATCGTCGAATGCTTCGACGTCGAACAGGTCCAGGCGACCTTGTAGTAGAATTGCCTCCCCCGTCTTCGGGGGAGGCAAAGATTAAGAGGAACACATGTCGCGGCGTCGCTCGTCCGACAAGGAACATCGCGCCCCCGGCCAGCGCCAGCTGCGCGTCGGCGAGGAGATCCGCCATCTGCTGGCCGATCTCCTCGAGCGCGGCAACATGCGCGATCCCGATCTGCGCGACGCCACGATCACCGTGACGTCGGTCGACGTCAGCCCCGACCTGCGCAACGCCACGGCCTACGTGATGCCGCTGGGCGGCGGCGATCAGGAGCGGCTGCTCGGTGCGCTGCGTCGGGCGGCGCCGTGGTTCCGCGGCCGGGTCAGCGAGAAAGCGGGCCTGCGCACCGCTCCCGAGATCCGCTTCGCGATCGATCGCACCTTCGACGAGGCCGACAAGATCGGCGCGCTCCTGCGCCGGCCCGACGTCGCGCGCGACATCAAGGACGACGATTGAGGTAGTACTCGTCGCGCGGAAAGAAATCCGTGTTGGGCGAGGGCGCCGGGACGGTCCTGCCGTCGTTCAGGACCTCGATCTTCTTTTCCGCGAACCACTTCGCCAGTTCGGCCTTGTCGATGCGTGCCTTCGCGAGATGGGCCGAAACATCGGGCCGTGCCAGCAGCGCCGCGATCTTCTCCCGGCTGTAGGGGATGGGCCGGTCGCTGCCCAGCATCGCCGGGTGGACCATGGTGACGTAGGGAAAGACCGAGCGGAACGTCTCGACGGAGCGTTCGGTCGGCGCCCATTGCACGTAGATGCCGCCGGGCGCCAGCTTCGTCCTCACCTGCTCGAAGAACTCGCGGCTGTTCAGCAACCCCGACAGCGCGGTCTTGGGCAGGATGGCATCCGCCTCGATCACGTCGTAGCGCACCGGATCGAGCGCCAGCGAATGGCGGCCGTCGGCGACCGTCACGTCGAAGCGCTTGCCCGACAGCAGCTCGTCGACGCCCGATTTGCCGCCGGAAGCGGTGTAGGTCTTCAGCGTCTCGATCACCGGCGCCACGATCTCGATCACCTTCACCTTCTCGGTCGCGGGATTGAGCCCCGCCGCGTAGGGCGTGCCGCCGGTGCCCGAGCCGATCACCAGCACGCGCCCGGGCGCATCGTGGGTCAGCGGGCCGATGGCGCCCAGATAGGCGTGGACCGTGTCGAAGGGCAGGCGGCTCTGCGAATGGCCCTGGATGTACAGGCGGCCATCCTCTTTGCCGGCGTCCTTGCCCGACATCTTGAGCAGGCTGAGGCCGGTCTTGTCTTCGGCGACGATGGCTTTCTCGTCGGTGAGCCCATGCAGGCGCCGCCAGAAGGCCTCGCCGCCCGGAAACAGCGCCAGTCCGGCGACGAGCACGGCGGCGGGGACATAGGCCCAGCGCGTGGCGCGCGGTCCCGCAAGCTGCAGGAGGGAGAAGGCAAGGCCGATCGCGACCAGCAGCTTCAGCGTGCCGGCCGTCCCCGCGAGATCGAGCAGCAGCAGGCCTGCCACCAGGCTTCCCATGCTGTTGCCGACGATGTTGGCGAGCTGCACCAGGCCGACGCGGCTGCCCAGCCGGTCGAGGTCGCGCTGCACGGCCTTCTGCACCACCGGGAACGAGAAGCCCATGATGAACGAGGCCGGCAGCACGACGATCGCGAGCAGCAGCAGGATCAGTGCCGGGTTGGCGGTGTTCGGCCCCATGATGTCGTGATCGACGAACGTCGCGGGCAGGATCCCGGCGCCGATGCCGAGATAGACGAACCAGGCGCCGGCCAGTGCCAGCGCCGTTGCGATGCCCTGCATCAGGAAAAAGAATCGGCGCGGATCGGCGATGCGGTCGATGAACCGCGCGCCCACGAGGAGACCGGCAGCGTCGCCCAGCAGGAACACGGTCAGTACCAGCGAGAAGCTGTAGCCGTTCGATTGCAGCAGCACGCCGATCAGCCGGTACCAGACGATCTGCAGCGCCACGATCAGGAAGCCGCTGACGAACACCAGCAGCGCCCAGCGCCAGACCACGCCGTCCGCCGTTTCGGAGGCCATCGTCTTCTGCGCCGGGCGGGCCGCTTCCATGTCGAGGCCGCGCGCCAGCAGCAGGCCGCCACCCGCGACGATGAGATTGATCAACGCCCCGAGATAGACGGCCTTGTCGAAGCCGACCGTGCCGATCAGGTACCAGCCGCCGAAGAAGGCGCCGACGCCCGCGCCCAGTGTATTGAGCCCGTAGAGCCAGCCGATCAGTTGCGCGGAGCCCGCGATCTGGCTCACCACCGCTTTGGACAGGAACGGCAGCGAACAGCCCATCAGGAAGGTCGGCCACAGCAGGCCCGCGAACACGACGGCGAAGATGACGGCGCGCGATTCCGCGAGCGGCAGCAGGCCGCGATAGATCACGTCGTAGTAGAGCCACGGGCTCAGCACCGCGAAGACTGCGATGCCGACCTCGCAGATCGCGAAGGCGATCAGCGCCGCGCGGCGCGACAGGCGGTCGGCGTAGAGCCCCGCGGCCAGGCTGCCTATGCCCAGGCCCAGCAGGAAGGCCCCGACGACCAGGGCAGCGGCGATCGTGTCGGCGCCGGCGAACAGGCCGAGCAGCCTGTGCCAGGCGGTCTGGTAGATGAGGGCGGCGGCTCCCGAGAGGAAGAACAGTCCGAAAAGGGTCGTCTGCCGGACTCGATCCGACTGCAGCCTCGATGTCATGCATACACCCTGCCTGAACCGACGGCTGGCGCGCAACGGGCTACAGGCTTAAACGGACGCTTCGCGGGTAGCCGACCCTTCGAGACGCGGCCTGCGGCCGCTCCTCAGGGTGAGGTTGATAGGTGACGACAGAGGAGACCTCACCCTGAGGAGGCTGCGCAGCAGCCGTCTCGAAGGGTGGGCAACAGGTCGGATATGGCGCGAAGAAAAAAAGGCGAGAAGGTCGACGGCTGGGTCGTGCTCGACAAGCCGGTCGGACTCGGCTCGACGCCGGCTGTGAGTCGCGTGCGGCGGTTGTTCGGCGCCCAGAAGGCCGGGCATGGCGGCACGCTGGATCCACTGGCCAGCGGCATCCTGCCGATCGCGCTCGGCGAGGCGACCAAGACGGTGCCGTTCATCATGGACGGGCGGAAGGAATACCGCTTCACCCTGCGCTTCGGCGAAGCCCGCTCGACCGAGGATGCGGAGGGCGAGGTGACGGCGACCAGCGACGTCCGGCCGGCCGACGACGCACTTCGCGCGGCACTCCCGGCTTTCGTGGGCGAGATCGAGCAGTTGCCGCCGGCCTTCTCGGCGCTGAAAATCGACGGAAAGCGTGCCTACGACCTCGCCAGAGCTGGTGAGACAGTCGAACTGAAGCCGCGACAGGTTCTGATCGAGCGGCTGGAGATGGTCGGCCGGCCTGACAGGGACCACGCAGATTTTGTGGTCGGCTGTGGCAAGGGCACCTATATCCGGTCTCTCGGCCGCGATCTCGCGAAAGCAGTGGGGACCGTCGGACACCTGTCGGCGCTGCGCCGGACGGTCGTGGGACCGTTCCGCGAGGAGGGGGCCATTTCGCTTTCCAAACTGGAGGCCCTCGGGCATATTCCCGCGCTCTTCGGGGCCTTGGCTCCCGTTGCGACCGCGCTGGACGACATCCCGGCGCTGGCCATGACGGAAGCCCAAGCGGACCGGCTGCGCCAAGGCCAGCCGGTGCTCTTGACCCGGGACGCACCTCCGTCCGGCGCACTTGTACGCGCCGAGGTCGGCAGCAGGCTCGTGGCGCTGGTCCGTTCGGACGGCGTCGCTCTCCAGCCGGTGCGCGTGTTCAACCTTTAGTTTCAGGAGAGAACCGATGTCGATTACAGCCGACCGCAAGGCGGAGCTGATCAAGACGTATGCCCAGGCCGAAGGCGACACGGGTTCGCCGGAAGTCCAGGTCGCTATCCTCAGCGAGCGCATTTCCAACCTCACCGAGCACTTCAAGGGCCACGCGAAGGACCATCATTCGCGCCGTGGTCTCCTGAAGATGGTCGGCCAGCGCCGCCGCCTGCTCGACTACCTCAAGTCGCGCGACAACAAGCGGTACGCCACGTTGATCGAGCGTCTGGGTCTGCGTCGTTGACCCTTCGGCCCCGTCCTTGTGACGGGGCCTTTTCGCGTCGCGTCGTGCGGTCCCCGTGAGTTCGGCCGTCTGACGCGACATCGCAGTAACCGGGAAGGCAGGGGCGAGAGCAAACGCCTGTCCCGGTCCTGCCGGCGCAAGGGCGCCGGTGGGCGGTCGCCGCCAAACGGGGGCAGTCGACCGTGATGGAAAGGATGAATGAGATGTTTGAAGTTTTTCGCAAGGAAATCGACTGGGCCGGGCGCAAGCTCGTGCTCGAGACCGGCAAGATCGCGCGCCAGGCCGACGGCGCCGTGATGGCGAGCTACGGCGGCACCACGGTGCTGGCCGCCGTCGTGTTCGAGAAGAAGCCGAAGCCCGGCCTCGATTTCTTCCCGCTGACCGTCAACTACCAGGAGAAGGCTTTCGCGGCGGGCAAGATCCCCGGCGGCTTCTTCAAGCGTGAGGGCCGTCCCAGCGAGAAGGAAATCCTCACCTCGCGCCTGATCGACCGCCCGATCCGCCCGCTGTTCCACGAGAGCTATCGCAACGAGACGCTGGTCGTCGTCACGACGCTGGCCCACGATCTCGAGAACGATCCCGACATCCTGGCGATGGTGGCCACGTCGGCCGCCCTGACCATCTCGGGCGTGCCCTTCATGGGCCCGATCGGCGCGGCGCGCGTCGGCTATGTCGACGGCCAGTACGTCGTCAATCCGACCAAGGTGCAGCTCGAGAAGAGCACGCTCGATCTCGTCGTCGCCGGCACCAAGGAAGGCGTGCTGATGGTCGAGTCGGAAGCCAAGGAGCTTTCCGAGGACGTCATGCTGGGCGCCGTCATGGAAGCCCATCGCTCGTTCCAGCCGGTGATCGATGCGATCATCCAGCTCGCCGAGCACTGCGCCAAGGA
>JAKFVZ010000508.1 GCA_021732965.1 Reyranella sp. | reverse complement strand
GCGGTTCATGACGTGCTGGAGCATGGTGCGGGCCATCCGCGCGCCGAATTCGAGGATGAACGCCTGGAACTGGCTCGGAGATTCCGGGCCGCGTATGCCGCCGACCACGACTCCGGTGAAGTCCATCGCTCCAACGCAGCGCCTTATTTCATCGGTGTCTTCGACACCGTCGCCGCGCTCGGCGTCAAAGGCGCGCTGGCGATCGCCATCAAGGTGTCGCTCGTGATTGGGGCGGGTGTGCTCGCGGCGGTCCTCTGTGTTGTCCCGTCGTTGGCAATAGGCGGCATTCTCTTCCTTCTGGGCTTTGCTTTCTGGTGGTCGGTGCTGGCACTGGTTGCAGCCGCCGCTTTACTCGGCGGCGCCTTCATGTTTGGGCGCCAACGAAAGTCCGTCAGGAAGATCATCAAGGATTTTCCGAATCCGGGCGATCGATCGACTCATCTCGCTGAATGGAAGGGTGAACACTTCGACCGCCTGCTCAGTCGGTTCGTGGGGTATGCACGCTCGGCAAACGCGATCGACGAAACCCGGGAAGACTTTGCCCGCGTTGCCTGGGGCCCCACGGCTGAAATGGAGACCGAGCGTCACGGCCTCCCGACCTTCAAACAGATCTGGTTCGCAGGCAATCACTCCGACATCGGCGGCAGTTACCCGGAGGCGGAGTCGCGTCTCTCGGATGTGGCGCTCGGATGGATGATCGAGGAAGCCGTTGGAGTCCCTGACGGTCTCAAGATCGGGCCCGTGATGGTGCGTGGCCATCGCCTCGTGGGAACGTCTGAGGTTGGCATTCCCCTTCAGCTCTTTCCTGCCGCCGACGGTCTCCAGCACTGCGAGGTTGCCGGGATGCAGGATGTGCTGGACGGCCGCCTTCCGAGATGGCTGCGCCGCTTTACGACCGGCCTGGGCTGGAAGGCAGCGGCACGGCCGATCCCCAAGGATGCCATCGTGCACCCGACCGTCGAGGAGCGATTTCGGCTGGACGAGGTTGCGCAATGTGCCGGCTCGGGTGCCTACAGACCGGCGGCCTTGAAGGAGCACGTGAAGTTCAGCAAGTTCTACGTCGATGCCGCCACAAACGGCCCATTCAACGCCGCGATGTGATCGCGGGTGGCGATACTGAACTCAGTTGACCTTGCGATGGGTGGATGCAGCCTTCGGGGGCTTCGACGTGCTCGATCTCGCCTTCAAGACCGCGATCTCGCCGACCTGCCCTTCGATGCGCTTCACGCCCTCGAGCTTCGCCTTTGCGGCAAATGCGATCGAGAACACGGACAACTCCAATGAAATGCCCGTCGCCCCAGTCGGCGGGAAACACAAAGGGAGAGCCCGACCGCGTCGGCTGCGCCTCGATGCAGTCCATCGCGCCTTCTCCCAGCGCCGGACCTGCGCCCCACTCTTGGTGTCGGGAAAGCGAATGCAGTGTTCGTTCCGACTGAATCACGACCGTTCTAGTCCCAGCGCCTCCATTCGCCGGAAGCCGGTCAGAAGCACGAGCCGGATGGCTGCAAGCCCGGTCGGATGTTCGCCTTCGAACGCCAATTGACGCATCACGGGTCCGAGACGACGGAGTTCGTCTTCGTTCAGCCGGCGCTTGCGGCTTCCGACCGCCAGCTGCCGGACGCCTTGCGCAGGATTTTTGCCGATGATGCCGAGACAAGCGGCGTGGCCGAGCAACGCGCGTAAGGTACTAATCGCTCGGCTGGCGACGCCAGGACCACCTGTTGACTGCCCCCCGCGACCTTTCTTACGTCTGCGGGACGACTTGCCCGCCGCAATATCCGCCTGCATTCCCTCGATGTCCTGCAGTGTGAGACGGCTCACGAGCCGGGCGCCGAGCAAAGGCTTGATATGAGTCTCGATTCGGCCTCGATCACTCTTGAATGTCGATGCCTTGAGACGAACAGAAAGTCACCGGAGCGGATCGCCGCCGAATGGCGGTTGATCTCGCGAGACGCCACCGGCTGGCAGAAAGATCGCATCGCGCTTGGCCATCGTTTCATTCCCCATTCAAACGATACAGGCCAGACGGCACGCTCCATAGGCTGTTGCTTAATCCCACTGCTTACAAGGCGCTTACATCGCGGTGCGAGACCGCCCATGTAAGCAGAACTCGCCCGCTCGGCACTTTCTAAATGCTTTGTATTGTTGGTAGAAATTGGAGCGGGCGAAGGGATTCGAACCCTCGACCCCGACCTTGGCAAGGCTAGGAATGGCGCAGAGTTGCTTATGGCTCGCAATTGCTGGCTCAATGCGATTGACCCGAGTGAGGCCTTCCGTTCGCATCGCGAATGTCGTTCCCGAATTGCATGATGGTGCGGGCGGTCGGAATCGAACCGACACTCTGTCACCAGAACAGGATTTTGAATCCAGCGCGTCTACCAGTTCCGCCACGCCCGCCGATCGCCGCCGCGAGTTCCCTCGCGCTCTGCACCCATTTTGCACCTAGCGCGGTTGTCACCGCCACGATATGCCTTGCCGTACCCGCTCAACCCTCGAAAATCAAACGTCTTTTCGGACCACCGCGCTAAACGTCGCAGGGTAGACAAACCACTTTTTGAGTCAGGCGCGTCTACCAATTCCGCCACGGGGGCACATCGTCGTGCGCGGCGAATAAAGCCGATGGGCGGAACCGGGTCAACGCTTGCGAGCGGACTTTCTGTCCGCTCTTATGCGGCCCTCATGCATCCCTATCATCACGCCCGCACCCATCCCGACAAGCCCGCCTACGTCATGGTCGGCAGCGGCGAGACGGTGACCTACCGCCAGCTCGACGAGCAGTCGAACCGCATCGCGCAACTATTCCGGTCGCTTGGCCTCAAGGCCGGCGACCATGTCGCGATATTCCTGGAGAACAACACGCGCTTCTTCGAGATCTGCTGGGGCGCCCAGCGCTCGGGGCTGGTCTATACCGCGATCAGCTCGCGCCTCACCGCCGCCGAGGTCGACTATATCGTGACCGATTGCGGCGCCCGGCTGTTCGTCACCTCGACGTATCTGGCCGAGAAGGCCGCCGAACTGGCGCCGCTGATGAAGGGCGCGCCCCACCGCTTCATGATCGGCGGCACGATCGCCGGCTATGAATCGTGGGAGGAAGCGGTCGCGCGGTTTCCCGCGACCGCCATCGCCGACGAGACGGCGGGCCACGACATGCTCTATTCGTCGGGAACGACGGGACGACCCAAGGGTGTGATGCCGGTGGTCGAGAAGCAGGCGATCGACTTCGACAACCCGCTGCTGGCGATCAGCCGCAAGCTCTACGGCATCGACTGCAACACCGTCTATCTGTCGCCGGCGCCGCTCTATCACGCGGCTCCGCTGCGCTTCAACATGAGCGTCATGCGGCTGGGCGGCACGTCGGTGATCATGGAGCACTTCGACGCCGAAGAGTATCTGTCGCTCATTCCGAAGTACAAGGCGACGCACACGCAGGTCGTGCCGACGATGTTCGTGCGCTTCCTCAAGCTGCCGCAAGAGGTGCGCGCGAAGTACGACGTCTCGTCGCTGAAGTGCGCGATCCACGCCGCCGCCCCCTGCCCGATCCCGACCAAGGAAGCGATGATCGAATGGTGGGGGCCGATCGTCTGGGAATATTACGGTGGCACCGAGGGCAACGGCCTCACCATGTGCAACTCGACCGAATGGATGGCGCACAAGGGCACGGTCGGCCGGGCCATCGTCGGCAAGCTCAGGATCTGCGACGACGAGGGCAACGAGCTGCCGACCGGTGAATCGGGGACGGTCTATTTCGCCGAGGGGCGGCCGTTCGAGTACCACAACGATCCGAAGAAGACCGCGGAGTCTCGCCATCCCAAGGGCTGGAGCACGCTGGGTGACGTGGGCTATGTCGATGCCGACGGCTTCCTGCACCTCACCGATCGCAAGGCCTTCATGATCATTTCCGGCGGGGTGAACATCTACCCGCAGGAATGCGAGAACCTGCTGATCAATCATCCCAAGGTGATGGACTGCGCCGTGTTCGGCGTGCCCAACGCCGACTTCGGCGAGGAAGTGAAGGCCGTCGTGCAGCCGCGCGACATGGGCGAGGCCGGCCCCGCCCTGGCCGAGGAGCTGATCGCCTACTGCAAGCAGCACCTCTCCGCCATCAAGTGCCCGCGCAGCATCGACTTCGAGGCCGAGCTGCCGCGCCACCCCACCGGCAAGCTCTACAAGCGCCTGCTGCGCGACAAATACTGGCAAGGCAGGACGAGCAAGATCGGCTAGGCGCGCAACCAGTCGGCGCTGGACTTCACCTGTTAACCGGTTATATGGTTATCCGACCGAAAGAGAGGTTGCCATGACGGCCGAGCTGCGCGCGCTGAATGCCAGGTTCATCCATAATTTCATCACCAACGACGTGCCCGGGCACGACGCGATCCTGCACGAGGATTTCATCTGCATCTCGCCGGCCGGCCTGCGGGTGAGCCGCGCCGACTATCTCCAGGAATGGGCGCATGGCTTCGATCCCGCCCGCATCCCCTACTTCGACTATCGCGACGAGAAGATCGACGTGTTCGGCGACACCGCGCTGCTGCGCTCGACCAACAAGAGCGTGCGCGTGCGGGACGGCGTCGAGACAACCGGCATGACCATGTACACGGACGTCTATGTCCGCCGCGACGGCGTCTGGAAATGCATCCAGGCGCAGATCACGCCGGTGCAGCCGGCCCACTACCCGCCCGACGAAACGATCGTGCAGAAATACGTGAAGGGCGTGGCCCAGCCGTAGAGACGGCGCGCCCTGCCTGCTAAGCAGGACCCCTGAAGCACAAACTCAATTCAGGGAGATCCGCCATGAAGGCAGCCGTCGTCACCGACAAGGGCGTCCAGTACACCGACGCCCCGAAGCCCGCGCCGAAGGGCAACGAGATCCTGATCAAGGTGAAGGCCGCGTCGCTGAACCGCGCCGATCTCGCGGTGGCGTCCGGCCATGCGCATGGTCGCATCGGCGGCCCCGGCACGATCGTGGGCCTGGAATGCGCCGGCGAGGTCGAAGCGGTCGGCCCCGACGTGAAGGACTTCAAGCCGGGCGACCGCGTCATGAGTTCGGCGGCCGGCGGCTTCGCCGAATACGCCCTCACCGATGCCGGACGCGCCCACAAGATCCCGGCCAACAACATGAGCTACGAGCAGGCCGCCTGCATGCCGGTCGCCGTGCAGACCATGCACAACGCGCTGGTCGGCGCCGGCCGCCTCAAGAAGGGCGAGACCGTGCTGATCCAGGGCGCCAGCTCGGGCGTCGGCCTGCTGGGCATGCAGATCGCCAAGATCATGGGCGCCTCGGTGGTGCTGGGCAGCTCGACGAACGACGCCCGCCGTGCGCGGCTGGGCGAATTCGGCTGCGACGTCGCGATCGACACGCGCGATCCGAAGTGGCCGGAGAAGGTCAAGGAAGCGACCGGCGGCAAGGGTGTCGACCTGATCGTCGACCAGGTCTCGGGCGGCGTGATGAACCAGAACATGGAAGCCGCCGCCATCCTCGGCCGCATCGTCAATGTCGGCCGGCTGGGCGGCATGAAGGGCGAGTTCAACTTCGACCTGCATGCGCTGAAGCGCATCGACTATATCGGCGTCACCTTCCGCACCCGCAGCCCCGAGGAAGTGCGCGATATCGTGCAGGCGGCCCGCAAGGACCTGTGGACGGCCATCGAAGAGGGCAAGCTCAGCCTGCCGATCGACAAGACCTTCCCCCTGTCCGAGGCCGCCGCGGCGCTTGCGCACATGAAGGCGAACGCGCACTTCGGCAAGATCGTCCTGGTCGTCTGAGGGGTCCCGCATGAAAGCCGCATACATCGAAAAATTCGGCGGACCCGAGGTGCTGAAGATCGGCGAACTGCCCGATCCTGTCGCCGGTCCGGGCCAGATCGTCGTCGAGACGGCGGCCGCCAGCATCAACGGCGCCGACGCCAAGGTCTGCGCCGGAGAATACCCGGGCCAGCCCCGCTTTCCCCTGAGCCTGGGACGCGACTTCTCCGGCGTTGTCGCGACACTTGGCGAGGGCGTGTCGGACCTGCGTGTCGGCGACGAGGTGTTCGGTGTCCTGGAAACCGGCCGCGACGGCACCTATGTCGAGAAGCTGGCCATCGGCGCGGCCATCGTTGCGAAGAAACCGGAAACGCTCTCGCATGTCGAAGCCGCGGCCCTGGCG
>JAKFVZ010000279.1 GCA_021732965.1 Reyranella sp. | reverse complement strand
CGACACCTTCGCGGCGGCGGACCGCCTCCTCGTAGAGCGAGGGAACCTGGAGGTTCCAGTAGACGTTGCCCGGGTTCTTGAGCCCGAGTGTTTCCAGTCCAAGTTTCGGTACGACGAAGCCCGCCTTATGCACAGCGTTTCTCCTGCTTTCCGGCTAATCCTAATGGCGTAGGTGTTATTGCCCTATGCGCTACTGGCAGGGCTATAGGGTGGCAAGTGCCTGCGACAAGTTAGTGTCGAGGATCATGTGGATCGGACTTCGCAACCGCGAAATGAATGCCGCGTCGCGGAATCATTTTCCTTCCGGTTTCGCCGCAGGAGCGGTCCGGGCCCGGGCGACCAGAGCCACCAGAACCTTGCGCGCTTCGCCGGCCGCCTCGAGCGGAGCGTCGAAGTCGAGCCGCGCGATCTCTCCACCGCGCCGCAGATCGAGGCCCTCCGGATCGATGCCCGTCATCGTCCACCCGCCGGCGGTCCGGCCGATCAACTTCTCGGCATAAAGCTGGATCGCATCGCCATGGTCCTCGTTCATATGGCCGACGATGCCCGGTTCGGCCGCCGCGAGGCCCTCGGCCTCGGGGACCGCCAGCCCAGCCCGGTCGATCCATCGGATCTTGCCGAAACCGCCCACCAGATGACTGCGCTCCACGGAAACCCGGTAGAATCCGAAGTCCCTGAAGCCGGCATAAAGGGCCGCATCGGGATGCCGGGCCAGGAAACGCGCCTTCAGACGTTCATCGTCGGTCCGTTCGGCCCGCCCCAGCACGGTGACGCGCGGTCCGGTCAGGGGCTGGTCGAGGCCGGCCGTGCCGTCGAACAGCAGGGAAACACGGCCGTCGGCCCGGATTGCCTTCGTATGCTCTGCAAGATCGCTCAGCAGCAGAATGGGTGTCAGGTCGTGATCGACCGCCACCAGAACCAGCGATGCATAGGGCCAGCCCGCCGGTTCGGCGGGCAGGAACGTGGCCAGGGACGCCCGATCGAGGCCGCGCAGCAGGGCGCGCACGGTGCGAGACATGTCGTCTTGGGTCATTTTCGGTTCAAAAAAGCCGCAATTATTCGTTGAGTATTGTGGACCGGGGAGGCGGCGGCGACGGCCCGGTCTGTGATAGCATGGTCAGATTGCCGTTGTCCGCTCCAGGAGAAGCCACGCCGTGCGCAAGAACATCGCCCTCGTCGACGACGATCGCAACATCCTCACCTCGGTGTCGATGCTGCTCGAAGCCGAGGGATTCCAGATCAAGACCTACAACGACGGGGCGTCGGCTCTGGAAGGGCTGAACCAGGCGCCTCCGGATCTCGGCATCTTCGACATCAAGATGCCGCGCATGGACGGCATGGAACTCCTGAACCGCATCCGCAAGACGCAGCAGTTCCCGGTCATCTTCCTCACCTCGAAGGACGAGGAGATCGACGAGGTGCTGGGTCTGCGCATGGGCGCCGACGACTTCATCCGCAAGCCGTTCTCGCAGCGCCTGCTGCTCGAGCGCATCCGGGCCGTGCTGCGTCGCGCCGACGTGGGCGGTGCCAAGGGCGAAGCCGCCGCCGAGCGCATCGTGCGCGGCGAGCTGGTCCTCGACCCCAGCCGCCACCAGTGCACCTGGAAGGGCAAGGAGGTACACCTCACGGTCACCGAGTTCCTGCTCCTGAAGTCGCTCGCCGAGCGGCCCGGCCACGTCAAGAACCGCGATCAGTTGATGGACGCGGCCTACGGCGAGACGATCTACGTCGACGACCGCACCATCGACAGCCACATCAAGCGCGTCCGCCGCAAGTTCCGCGAGGTCGATGGCGAGTTCGAGCAGATCGAAACGCTTTATGGCATCGGATACCGATACCGCGACTCCTGAGCCCGCGCCGCGTCCGCTCGGGTCACCGACTCTAAGTTCCCGGATCGCGACGGCGCTCGGCCGCCTGTTTCCGCGCGCGGTGCGCAAGGCACCGCCGCAGGCGACGGGCGCTGCCGATTCGCCGTCGCTGCTGCGCCGGCGGCGCAGCGTCGATCGCAGCCACTCGCCGCTGACCCGGCGCATCCTGCTGCTCAACCTCATCCCGGTGGCGCTGCTCACCCTCGGCGCGGTTTACCTCAGCGACTACGAGGAGGAGCTGATCGATACCGAACTCGCTTCGCTTTTGGTGCAGGGCGAAATGGTGGCCGCCGGCATCGGCGAGGTCGCGGTGGTCGGCGGCGAGACGACGGTCAACCGCATGGACGCCGACGCCGCGCGGCAGTTGCTCACGCGCCTCGTCCGCCCCACCGGCGTGCGCGCCCGCCTGTTCAGCGAGACCGGCGAACTGCTGGGCGATTCGGCGATGCTGAACGAGGTCGGCCGCATCCACGTCGTGCCCCTGCCGCCGCCGGAAATGCCGGTTGCCGCCATCGAAACCGAGACGAAGTTCGGCGACCGCATCAGCGACTGGATCGCCCGCCAGCTCTCGAGGGTCGATCATTATCCCGAATATATCGACAAGCCGGTGCCGACGCTGCGCGACTTTCCCGAGGCGGCGAGCGCCTTGCGCGGCTTCAATGCCTCGGCCGTGCGCAGCGCCGGCGACGGGCGGCTGATGCTCAGCGCCGCCGTGCCGGTGCAGCGCTACAAGCAGGTGCTGAGCGCCCTGCTGCTGACCCGCGACAACCGTGCCATCGCCGCGTCGCTGCGCGAGGTCCGCTACGACATGCTGACCATCGCCGCGGCCGCGCTCGGGATCACGGTGCTGCTGTCGCTCTATCTCGCCGGCACCATCACCCAGCCGATCGTGCGCCTGGCCCGCGCCGCCGACGAGGTCCGCCTGGCGCGCGAGAGCCGGCCGGAGATCCCCGATCTCGGCAAACGCGGCGACGAGATCGGCGACCTGAACGATGCGCTGCGCTCGATGACCGAGGCGCTGTGGCTGCGCATCAACACCATCGAGAGCTTCGCCGCCGACGTGGCGCACGAGCTCAAGAATCCGCTAACGTCGCTGCGCTCGGCCATCGAGATGGCGGGCCATCCCAACCTCGATGCCGAGCGGCGCGCCAAGCTGATGGACATCGTCATGGATGACATCAACCGCCTCAACCGGTTGATCTCCGACATCTCCGACGCCTCGCGCCTCGATGCCGAGCTGATGCGCGGCGAGGTGCGACCGGTCGAACTCGACAGGCTCCTGCGCGACATGGTCCATCACTATGCGGTGACGGCCAACCAGAAGTCGGGCGTCGAGGTCGAGTATCGCGTGGCCGCCAATCCGCCCTTCGTGACGCATGGCCATGACGGCCGCTACGGCCAGGTCTTCCGCAACGTCATCGACAACGCGATCTCGTTCGCGCCCAAGGGCTCGCGTATCCTCATCGAGCTCTCGCGCGAGCCGCGCAACGGACCGTTCGTCATCACCATCGACGATGAAGGTTCGGGCATTCCCGAGGACAATCTCGAATCGATCTTCCAGCGCTTCTACTCCGAGCGCCCCGTCGAGCATTTCGGCCAGCATTCCGGCCTCGGCCTCTCGATCTGCCGCCAGATCGTGGAGACCTACGGCGGTACGATCGCGGCCACCAACCGGCGCGGGCCCGACGGGCAAGTGCTGGGCGCGCGCTTCACGGTCCGGCTGCCCTCGGCCAGCGGGCGGAAGTGACCGTCACGGTAACGACTTTCGTTCACGCAACCTGCGTTGCGCTGCAGGCGAGCGGCAGGCGCTGGCGGGGCGTGCTGCTGCGAGGCCCCTCGGGCGCCGGCAAATCGGACTTCGCGCTTCGTCTCGTCGATGCGGGCGCCAGGCTCGTGGCAGACGACCAGACCGCCCTGTTCAGGCGGGGCCCCTCTCTCATCGCCGCACCGCCGGGCACGATTTCCGGCCTGCTGGAAGTCCGCGGAATCGGGATCGTGAAGGTTGGCCGTCCACGGCTTCTCGCGCGGGTCCCGATCTCCCTGCTGGTCGACCTCGTGCCGCCGGAGAAAATGGAGCGTATGCCGGAGCCGGCCCGGGAAGAACTGCTGGGTGTCGAATTGCCGGTCGTCAGGCTGGCGCCCTTCGAGGCCTCCGCCCCTGCAAAGTTGCGCCTTGCTCTCGCGCAAATCCCGGCGGCATGATCGAAACAGCCCGCTATGCCAGACAGCCCTGCCTTGCCCGACCCCGCGACCACGCAAGACGCCCGCCGGCCCTTCGTCGTGGTCACAGGCCTCTCGGGCGCCGGCCGGGGAACCGCGCTGAACGTGCTGGACGATCTGGGCTATGTCGCCGTCGACAACGTGCCTCTGCCGCTGCTTCACGACCTCATGCGATCGACGGGCGGCGCGCCCGGTGAAACGGCCCCGCCCCTCGCCCTGGGCGTCGATACCCGCACCTTCGGCTTCAATGCGCGAACTCTCGTCGAGCAGGTCGCCGAACTTAGCGAGCATCCGGGCCTCGCCGTGCGGCTGCTGTTCCTCGAGGCCGATACGGAAACCCTGCAGCGGCGCTACACGGAATCGCGCCGGCCTCACCCGATGGCGCCCGACCGCCCGGTCATCGACGGCATTACCGAAGAGCGCCGCCAGATCGGCTGGATGCGCGACGCGGCGGACCTCTCGATCGACACGTCGTCGCTGTCGCCCCACCGTCTCAAGCAGATGCTGGGAGGCTATTTCGGCCGCGGGCGCAGTGTCGGCACCCGCATTTCCGTGATGTCGTTTTCCTTTCGCCGTGGCCTGCCGCGCGAAGCCGATCTGGTCTTCGATGCGCGATTCCTCAAGAATCCGCATTACGACCCCGTTCTGAAGCCGCTTACCGGCCGCGATCCGGCCGTGGCGGCATTCATTGCAACCGACCCCGACTATCGCCCGTTCGTAAACAATCTGCAGGGCCTGATCGGGCCGCTGCTTCCCCGGTTCGACGCGGAGGGCAAGAGCTATCTGACCATCGCGATCGGCTGTACCGGCGGAAAGCACCGCTCCGTGGCGCTGGCCGAGGAGATTGCAGACTGGTTGCGAAGCGCCGGCCGGTCCGTCACTCTCTCGCACCGGGACGTCGGGGCGGCCGGGGAGGCCGGGGGCGCAGGGTAGAGCAAAGAATGATCGGTATCGTACTCGTGACTCACGGCAATCTGGCGCAGGAATTCAAGGCCGCGCTGGAACATGTCGTCGGGGTGCAGCAGTGCCTCTCCACGGTCTGCATCGGCGCCGACGACGACATGGAGAAGCGACGCGCGGAAATCCTGGAGCGGGTTCGGGCCTGCGAGACGGGTGAAGGCGTCATCGTGCTGACGGACATGTTCGGCGGCACGCCGTCCAATCTCGCGATCTCCATCATGGAGCAGGCGCGGGTCGAAGTGCTGGCCGGCGTCAACCTGCCGATGCTCGTTAAGCTCGCCAGCGTTCGCACGCGGCCGATCGCCGAGGCCGTTCGCATGGCCCAGGAAGCCGGCCGCAAATACATCACCGTCGCCTCGCGGATCCTGGCCAAGGAAGCCTCGTGAGCGACGCCGCGCGGGGAGCGAGCGCCGACGCCGGCATTGGCGCGCTGAAGCGCAGCCTCGCCATCGGCAACAAGCGTGGACTGCATGCCCGGGCGGCGGCCAAGTTCGTGCGCACGGCGGGCCAGTTCGACGCCGTCGTGCGCGTCTCCTTCAAGGGCCAGGAAGTCTCCGGCCTGTCGATCATGGGCCTGATGATGCTCGCCGCCGGAATCGGCAGCAGCGTCGAGGTGGTGTGCTCCGGCCGGCAGGCAGCGGACGCCATGGCCGCCATTTCGGCGCTCGTCGAAGGAAAATTCGGCGAAGATTGAGCATCGGCGAGCCCGGCATAAAGGCTCAGGCATACCGACATAAATTATTGCTTATATGTTGATCCGGCGCGTTGAGGCTGCCCCGCGCCGCTGATAGAACACGCCCGCTTTCGCAATTCGCCGCATGCCGGAACCGGCACAGCCAAGGAGCGCCAAATGGCCGACTACATCGTCAAGGATATCGGACTCGCCGACTGGGGCCGCAAGGAACTCGACATGGCCGAGACCGAAATGCCGGGCCTCATGTCGATCCGCAAGGAATACGGCCCGAAGAAGCCGCTGAAGGGCGCGCGCATCGCCGGTTCGCTGCACATGACCATCCAGACCGGCGTTCTGATCGAGACGCTAAAGGCGCTGGGCGCCGACGTCCGCTGGGCCTCGTGCAACATCTATTCGACGCAGGAC
>JAKFVZ010000284.1 GCA_021732965.1 Reyranella sp. | reverse complement strand
GGCCGGCGAGAGGTTCACGGTGATGCGCTGCGGCGGCAGCGCCAGCCCCAGCGCGCGGAAACAGGCCCGCACCCGCTCGCGGCTCTCGCCCACCGCCTTGTCGGGCAGGCCGACCACGGTGAAAGCTATGGTGCCGGGCGCCACCAGCACCTGCACGTCGACGGGCAGCACGTCGATGCCCTGGAACGCCACCGTCCGAACCTTCGCCTGCATGAATTGCTCCCGATCCGCCAGGGAACAATTAAAGAACGAGTGTATCAGAAGTAAAGCACGTGATAGTTGTATAGTAGCATCGCCGCCAAGTATCCGTTACCAGCGGTCAGGGCACCGATGCGATGGCCTTGATCCGCGCCACCAGGGCCTTCACGGCCGGGTCCGCCCTGTAGTGTGCGGAGACCGGCTCCGTGGCGTCGGCCAAAGCCTTGCGATCGACTTCCGTGACGATTTCGACCCCCAGGGACGCCGCCGTCGCGCGCGCCGCATACTCTCGCTCGAGGCGCAGCTGGCGCTGCAACGCGGCGGATTCCTGGGCAGCGGCGCGGAGCAGCTTCTAGTCGTCCGGCGACAGGCGCTGCCACGCCGCCTTCGAGACCACCAGGATCTCGGGCGGCCGCGAATGCCGGGTCAAGCTGTAGACGCCGGTGGCCGTCTGCTGGCGCGATGCCAGAAAGGCCGAAAGGTACGCGGAGGCGTTCTCCTCGGCCGCATCGACGAGCCGGGCCTTGAGGGCTTCGTAGACCAGGCTGCCGGGCAGAGGCACCGGCTGGCCACCCATCGCCTGCACGGTCCCCCGCGCCATCTCGGAAAGCGGCACGCCGATCTTCAGGTTTTTCATGTCGGCCGCGTTGCGGACGGGCCGGCGCGCCATGATCGAGCGGTAGCCCGGATCGTAGAAGCAGAGGCCCACGAGGCCGATCTCGTCGAGGGACGCGAGTATCTCCTCGCCGATCGGTCCGTCGAGCGTCCGGCGCACATGGTCGTCGGACTCGAAGAGGTAGGGGAGCGAGAGCACGGTCGTGGCGGGCACCAGGTCGTGGAAGCTCGCAACGCCCAGGGTCGCCATGGCGAGCCTGCCGGTGCGCACCTGCTGGAGGGTGAACGACTCGGTGTCGCCACTCTTCGGCTGGACAGCGAGCTTGATTCGACTGCCCGTGCGTTCGGCCACCCGCCTGGACATCTCGGCCATGGCCAGCACCGACGGATAATCCGGGCGATGAACCGTAGAGACCCCGAATGTCTCGGCTCGCACCGCGACCGGCCCCAGAAGCAACGCCGCCATCACCGACAACCACAACCCACGCATCAGGACCCCACCTTTCCGGGTTCGCATTTCCATGGAAGGAAGGTGGGGCGCGGGCGCAGGGACGCTATTTCAAAGTCTTCAGACGCACATGAACGGCATTCACAGCGCGGCCGCGAGCGGCGGCACCTCGTCGAGCCGGCTGGGCGGATGACCGACCCGACGCTTCTCCAGGGCCGGCGGCGCATAGAGCACGTCGAATTCCTCGACGATCAACCGGCGCAGCCAGCGGTGGGCCCCATTTGTCTCGTCGCTGGCGTGCCAGATCATGTCGACGGCATATTCGATGCCCTGAAGCGGCATCGGCAGCGGCATCGTGGCGAGCTCGCTCGGCGCGCTGTAGAGCGCCACCCAGCGCTGCGGCAGCACGGCGCAGAGGTCGGTGTGGGCAAGAACCGCCACGACCCCCGCCAGTGTCGGGATCGTGACCGCGGTGCGCCGCGCCACGCCCCTGCTTCGCAACACCTCGTCGAGGCTGCGCCGGTCGACGATCGCGCTGGAGACGTCGAGAAAGGGCAATTCGAGGAACCGGTCCAGGGTGAGCTTGTCCAACCTGGCGGGATGATCCGACCGCAGGGCGACGACGAAAGGATCGCGCCAGATGCGCTTGCGGCGATACTCGGGCCCGCGGGCGCGGGCGCCCACGCGCATCTGGATGTCGCCGGAGGCGTAAGGATTCTCCTCGTCCTCCGGCAGCTGACCGACGATCAGGGTGACGCCGGGCGCTTCCGCGCGCACGCGGGCGCAGAGGCGCGGCAGCAGGCAGTCGCTCATGAAGTCGGACTGGCGCAGGTTGAACGTGCGCTGTGACGTCTCGGGATCGAACTCGCGCTGAAGGGCAATGCCCTGCTGCAAACTGTGCAAGGCGGCGCGGACGAAGGGAACCAGCTCAAGCGCACGGCGCGTCGGCGACATGCCGGTCGGCGTCCTGGTAAACAAGGGGTCGCCGAAAGTCTGGCGCAGGCGGTTCAGCGCGTGGCTGACGGCCGAGGGCGTCATGCCGATCGCCTTGGCCGCGCGGGTAATGCCCTTCTCGGCCATCAGCGCATCGAAGATGACCAGAAGGTTGAGATCGATGCTGCGGAGGTTCATCGGAACCCTCCTGTTCGAGGCGGTAAGCTCTCAACGCAGTGGGACTATCTTGCTCGTTTGCCGGATCGATTGATAGCCCGGACCGACGGGTTAGCCATTTCAAAGGGCTGTGCAGGCCTCAGTCTCGAAACCCGGCATCGCCCCGGTTGATCGCATTGCTCTGCGACAGGCCCATTCCCCGGCTTGCCGCGACCCGTGCTAGGTTCCGGCCGCAAACGCGGGAGAGTTTCGTGACGGCCAAGCAGAAGATCGACGACCTCAATTTCACGCCGCCGGCGGCGATCACCGACCTCGCCGCCCGGGTGAAGGAATTCATCAAGGACAAGATCGTCCCCTACGAGACCGACCCGCGCTGGACGGCGCACGGGCCGACCGACGAGCTGCGGATCGAGATGAACGAGCTCGCGAAGGCCGCCGGCGTGTTCGCGCCGCAGGTGCCGAAGGAATATGGCGGCCAGGCGTTGAGCCAGGTCGGCCGCGCCCATGTCTTCGAGGCGGCGGGCTATTCGATCCTCGGGCCGACGGCGATCCATTGCGCCTCGCCCGACGAGGGCAACATCCACCTGCTCGACGTCGTGGCCCGGCCCGACCAGCGCGAGCATTTCCTGAAGCGCATGGCCACGGGCCAGATCCGCTCGATCTTCTGCATGACCGAGCCGGGCGGCGCGGGCTCCGACCCCAGCCTGATGACGACGACCGCGCGCCTCGAAGGCAACGAATGGGTGATCAACGGCCGCAAGTGGCTGATCACCGGCGCCGAGGGCGCGGGCTGCGCCATCATCATGGCCAAGAACGAGGGCGGCCCGATGAACGGCCACGCCACCATGTTCATGGCCGACCTGCCCGATCCCGCCATCCGCCTCGAGCGCACGCTCGACACGATGGATTCGAGCTTCACCGGCGGCCACGGCGTGATCGAGATCAAGAACCTGCGCCTGCCGGCCGACGCGGTGCTGGGCGAGATCGGCAAGGGCTTCCGCTACGCCCAGGTCCGCCTCGCCCCGGCGCGCCTCAGCCACTGCATGCGCTGGCTCGGCGCGGCGGTGCGCGCGCAGGACATCGCCACGGAGTATGCCCGCACGCGCGTCGCCTTCGGCAAGACGCTGGGCGAGCACCAGGGCGTGTCGTTCATGCTGGCCGACAATCTGATGGACATGAACCAGGCGCGCCTTTCGATCTGGCACACGGCGTGGCTGCTCGACCAGGGCGAGCGCGCCTCGAACGAGAGCTCGATGTCCAAGGTGATCTGCTCGGAGGCCTATTTCCGCGTCGCCGACCGCTGCATGCAGATCCTGGGCGGACTCGGCATCACGCGCGACACGGTGGTCGAACGCTTCTTTCGCGACTCCCGCGCCTTCCGCATCTACGATGGCCCCTCCGAGGTCCATCGCTGGGCGCTGGGCGCACGCATCGTCTCGGGGAAGATGTAGGACGGAGATCATGAACGCGACGACACCGGCTGAATCCCTGGCAGCACGTCGCGACCGCGCCTTCGGCGCCGGGGCGCCGCTCTTCTACAACGTGCCCCTTCACATCGTGCGGGGCCAGGGCGTCGAGCTGTTCGATCCCGAGGGCCGGCGCTATGTCGACATGTACAACAACGTGCCGTGCGTCGGTCATGCCAATGCCCACGTCGCGGAGGCGATGGCGCGCCAGCAGTCGACGCTGAACGTCCACAGCCGCTACCTGCACGAAGGCATCGTGGCCTTCGCCGAGCGGCTGGCGGCGCTGCATGGGCCGGAGATCGAGAGCGTGATCTTCTCCTGCTCCGGCACCGAGGCCAACGAGGTGGCGCTGCGCATGGCGCGCATGGCCACCGGCAAGGCCGGCATCGTCTGCACCAACGCCACCTACCACGGCAACAGCGAGGCGGTCGGCAAGATGACCCGCATCGGCACCGGCCAGAACGCCGTCGGCGACGTGCGCGCGATCCCCTTCCCCGAGATGCTGCGCCCGCTGGTGCCCGGCGCCGGCGAAGACGAACTCCGCGAGGTCTATCTCGACCGGCTGCGCCAGGCGATCCGCGGCCTGGAAGAGGACGGTACGGGCTTCGCGGGCCTGATCGTCTGCTCGATCTTCGCCAACGAGGGCCTGCCCGACGTGCCCTCGGGCTTCATGGCCCGCGCCGCCGAGATCGTGCGCGAAGCGGGCGGGCTGGTGATCGCCGACGAGGTGCAGGCCGGCTACTGCCGCAGCGGACAGTGGTGGGGCTATGACGTGCTGGGCTTCAAGCCCGACATCGTCGTCACCGGCAAGCCGATGGGCAATGGCCTGCCGCTGGCCGCTACCGCCGCGAGCCGCAAGCTGATCGAAACCTTCCGGGCGGCAACGCGCTACTTCAACACCTTCGCCTCGAGCCCGCTGCAGGCGGCGGTCGGCATGGCCGTGATCGACGTGATCGAGCGTGATGGCCTGGCCGCAAACGTCACCACGGTGGGCGCGTTCCTGAAATCGGCGCTCGCCGAGCGCAAAGGCCGCTTCGCGTCGATCGCCGACGTGCGCGGCCATGGGCTGTTCATCGGCGTCGAGATCGCGAAGACCGATGCCGCGCGCGAACCCGACATGGACAAGGCGGTCGACATCATCAACCGCCTGAAGGATCGCGGCTTCCTCACGAGCAATGCCGGCGCCTACCGGAACGTCGTGAAGATCCGGCCGCCGCTGGTCTTCCAGAAGAGCCACGCCGAGGAATTCCTCACTGCCTTCGACGCGACGATGGCGGAGCTGGATGGATAACGAGACCGTCGATCGGACTTTCACGCCGGCCGCGCGCGCGGCCCTCGCGGCCTTTCCGATCGACGCCGAAGACCTGACCCTGGTGTCGCTCTCCGAGAACGTCACCTTCAAGGTGACCGACAACCGGGACGGAAAGAGCTACGTCCTCCGCCTGCACCGGCCGGGCTATCACACGCTCGAAGAGCTGATCTCCGAGCGGGCCTGGATCCGGGCGCTGGCCGCGGCCGGCATCGATGTTCCCGAGGCCGTGATGACGCGCGACGGCCAGGACTATGTTCCGGTGACGATCCCCGCCACGGGCGAGCGGCGCTTCGCCGGCATGGCGAGCTGGACGGAGGGCCGCCTGCTCTCCGACGTCCTGGCCGCGACCTCCGACCAGACGCTCGTCGAGGATTCGTTCAAGCAGCTCGGCGCCATCACGGCGGCCATGCATAACCAGGCCAGCGCCTGGAAGCCGCCACCGGGCTTCAAACGCCATGCGCTCGACAGCGACGGCCTGATGGGCATGGCCCCGCATTGGGGCGAGTTCTGGGAGCATCGCTCGCTTACGACCGGCGAACGCAGCCTCCTGCTCGATGTCCGGCAGCGCATGCACGACATGCTGAGCCGCTTGAGTCGGGACCCGTCCGCCTACAGCGTGATCCACGCCGACATGCACCCGGGCAACATCGTGGTCGACGGCGACAGGCTGACCGTGATCGATTTCGACGACGCAGGTCATGGCTGGCATCAGTACGACATCGCGACCGCCCTCACGCACTGGCAGACCAAGCCGAATGCCGCCGGGATCGAGCGCGCTTTCCTCGCCGGCTATCGCGCCAACCGCCCCGTCCCCGACGAAGCCCTGAGCCTGATCCCGCAATTCCGCCTGATCCGCTGGATGGCGACGATCGGCTGGTTCCACCAGCGCCCCGAAGTCAATCGCCCCTCCGCGATATTCGAGGAACGCAAGGCCTGGGTCCTCGACCAGTGCGCGGCGCTGCAGCGGACGTAAAAGTTTTTGCTGGGAGCGCGCCACTCCAGTGG
>JAKFVZ010000042.1 GCA_021732965.1 Reyranella sp. | reverse complement strand
ACGACGCGGTCGCGGCAGCCGGCAACCCGGCTCAATGGGGGCCGGCGGAGGCAGCGCTCAGCCAGGCGACGCACGGGCTGCTCGCCTGGATGGAGCACTATCCGCAACTCAAGGCCAACCACAATGTCGTGCAGCTCCAGGAGGAGCTGACCACCACCGAGAACAAGATCGCCTTCGCGCGCCAGTTCTACAACGACTCGGTGAACACCTATAACACCCGCCGCCAGAGCTTCCCGGCGGTGCTTGCGGCCGCGTCGCTGGGCTTCGGGCCGATGGACCTGTTCAACATGCCGGAGAGCGAGCGCGAAGTGCCGAAGGTCGCGCTGCGCTGACAGGACAAGGCGCATGAGCGCCACCACCGACTTCGTCTCCGCCCAGGCGGAGAACCGCCGCAACACGATGATTCTGCTGGCGGTCCTCACCGCGCTGGCGGGCGGGATCGGCTATCTGGTCGGCGCGCTGCTCGAAGGAGAGGCTTCCAGCTCCCTGCCCGTGGTCAGCCAGGTCGGCATTGCCGGCGCCGGCCTGATGGCCGCCGTCAGCATCGGCTGGAGCGCAATCTCGCTGGCCGTCGGCGACAAGATGGTCCTGAGCATGGCCGGCGCGAAGGAGATCGAGAAGAAGGACGCGCCGCAGCTCTACAATGTGGTGGAGGAAATCTCGATCGCTGCCGGTGTGCCGATGCCGAAGGTCATGGTGCTGGAGACCGACGCGCTGAATGCCTTCGCCACCGGCAACAAGGTCGGCAGCGGCACCATCGCGGTCACGCGGGGTCTGTTGAATGCGCTCGATCGCGACGAGTTGCAGGGCGTGGTGGCGCACGAAATGGCGCACCTGCGCAATCTCGACACGCGTTACATGGTCGTGGTCGGCGTCACAGTCGGCCTGATCGCCCTGGTCTGCGACATGGCGTTGCGCACGCTGAACTGGGGCTCGACGCGCAGCAGCAACCGCAAGGGTAGTTCCGGCGGCGGCATCCTGATCATCGTCCTGCTGGTGGTCGCGATCCTGGCGCCGATCGCCGCCAAGGCCGTACAGATGGCGGTATCGCGGCAGCGCGAATATCTTGCCGATGCGACCTCGGTGCAGTTCACACGCAATCCCAACGGCCTGATCTCCGCGCTGGCCAAGCTGGCGGAGAAAGCGGCGCCCTTCCCCGGAGTGAGTCGTGCCACGCAGCATCTCTTCATCGTCAATCCGATCAACCAGTTCACCTCGAAGACTCCGGCGCTTCTCGCCACGCATCCCGATATCGCGGATCGCATCGCTCGCCTGCGCAATCTGGGCGGCTAGTGCCGGCCTCGCAGTGGCCTTCGACCTGCAGGGCCATCGCGGCGCGCGCGGACTGGCGCCCGAGAACACGCTGGCCGGTTTCAAGGTAGCGCAGGATCTCGGCGTCACGACGCTCGAGACCGACCTCGCGGTAACGCGCGACGGTGTCGTCGTCATCAGCCACGACCCGGTCCTCAATCCCGACCTGACGCGTGGTCCGGACGGTCAGTGGCTCGCCACGGCCGGACCGGCGATCCGCACGCTGACCCTCGACGAGCTCAAGCGCTACGACATCGGCCGCGTGAATCCGGTCAGCAAGTACGGCCAGCAGTACCCCGAGCAGAAGCCGGTCGACGGCCAGCGCTTCCCGACCCTCGCCGAGTTCTTCGCGCAGGCCGCACCGCAGGTCCGTTTCAACATCGAGATCAAGACCGATCCGGCGAAGCCCGACCTCACGCTCGACCCGGCGGCCTTCTCCCGGCTGGCGGTCGCAGACATCCGGAAGGGCAAGACCGAGGCGCGCACGACGCTGCAGTCCTTCGACTGGCGTAACTTGATCGAAGCCCGAAAGCTGGCGCCCGAGATCGCCACCGCCTGCCTCACCATCGAGAGCAACAACTTCGACACGGTGCAGCGTGCCAGCGGCCGGCCCTCGCCCTGGCTGGGCGGGCTCGACCTGGCCGCCCATGGCGGCTCGGTGCCGCGACTGGTCAAGGCCGCCGGCTGCGCGACCTGGTCGCCCTTCTGGCGCAACGTCACCGCGGAGAATGTAAAGGAAGCCCAGGCGCTGGGCCTGAAAGTCGTCCCCTGGACGGTCAACGTGCCGGCCGAGATGGGTCGCCTGATCGACCTCGGGGTCGACGGTCTGATCACCGACTATCCCGATCGCGGCCTCCAGGTTCTTGCATCCAAAGGGCTGAAATCTCGCTAGGCGGTTGACTCTCGTCCGACTGTGTTCTGTATACATATAATGCGTCCCATCCTCCCCGAACCCGATCTTTCCGAGCGCATCCACGATTCCGTTCTGGAGGCGATCTGTTCGGGAGAGCTGAAGGCCGGCGCGCGGATCACGCAGGAAGAGATCGCCCAGCAGTTCGGCGTGTCGCGCCAGCCGGTCCTGCAGGCCATGATGCTGCTGCGCCGCGAGGGCTTCCTGATCGACGCCGGCCGCAAGGGCGTCTGCGTCGCCCCGCTCGACGTCCAGCAGGCCCGCAATCTCTACGTCGTCCGCGCCGCCCTCGACGGCGCCGCCGCCCGCCTCGCCGCTGCCAACTACACGCCCCACCTGATGCAGCGCGGCCGCGCCCTGCTCGACGTCGGCCGCCGCGCCGTGGCGAGCGGCTATGTGCCGTCGGTCATCGAGGCCGACATCGATTTCCACCTCTTCGTCTACGAAGCCTCCGGCAATCCCGTGATCGGCGAGACCGCGCAACAGCACTGGCAGCATCTGCGCCGGGTGATGGCGGCGGCCTTGAGCGAGGAGGATCTGCGGATCAGTGTGTGGGACGAACACGAGGGCATCCTGCGCGCGCTCGAAGCGGGCCAGGCGGCCGAGGCCGAAGCGCTGTGTCGCGGCCATGCCGAACAGATGGCCGACATTCTCACGGGACGTTTGAAGGTCGTGATTTCCCGCGCCGCCTGAAGACGGCGCTTTCTACAAAGCAAAGACGACAAGCCAAGGAGGAACCGCCATGAAGCTCACCTCTGAGCAGCTGAAGCAATTCGACGAAGAGGGCTATCTCTTCTTCCCCGAGTATTTCTCGCCGGAAGAAACCAAGATTCTGAAGTCCTCGGTGCCCGAGGTCTTCGCGCAGCGCCGCCCCGAGAACATCCGCGAGAAGACCGGCGACGTCGTGCGCACGGCCTTCGCGGTCCACACCTATCATCCGGTGTTCGAGGCGCTGATCCATCATCCGCGCTTCGTCGAGCCGGCAGAGCAGCTGCTGAAGGACAAGACCTACATCCATCAGTTCAAGATCAACGGCAAAGCGGCCTTCGACGGCGACGTCTGGCAGTGGCACCAGGACTACGGCACCTGGAAGGCCGACGACGACATGCCCGAGGCGCGCGCCATGAACCTCGCGGTGTTCATCGACGAGGTGAACGAGTTCAACGGCCCGCTCTGGTTCATTCCCAGGAGCCACAAGAAGGGCGCGATCGAGGCCAGCCACGACCTCACCACCACGTCGTATCCGCTGTGGACGATCGACAACGACACGATCGCCAAGCTGGTCGACCAGGGCGGCATCGTTGCCCCGAAGGGCGGACCGGGCTCGGCGATCTTCTTCCACGGCACACTGGTTCATGGCAGCGGACCCAACATGTCGCCGTGGGACCGCCAGATCATCTACGTGACCTACAACTCGGTCAGTAACGCGATCCGTCGCTTCAAGCGGCCGGACTACATCGCGCATCGCGACTTCACGCCGATCGATGCGTGGGAAGACGATGCGGTGATCCGCGCCGTCAATCGCAAGGTCGCGGCGGAATAGACGAAGACTTCCGGAGGAAACAATGAGTCTCCATCGCATGCTTCAGGCCCGCGCGGCCGAAGCCAATCCGCTGCGCATCGGCGTCATCGGCGCCGGCAAGTTCGGCTCGATGTACCTGTCGCAGATCCCCACGACGCCGGGCATCCACCTGCTCGGCATCGCCGATCTCTCGCCCGACCGCGCGCGCGAGAACCTGGCGCGGCTCGGCTGGAAGCCCGACGTGACGCAGGCCAGCTCGTTCGCCGACGCGCGCAAGCACGGCAGCACCCACCTTACCGATGACTGGCGCGCCCTGGTCAGCCATCCCGAGATCGACATCATCGTCGAATCGACCGGCGATCCGATCGCCGCCGTCGAGCACGCGCTCGAAGCCTTCAGGCACGGCAAGCACGTGGTGATGGTGACGGTGGAAGCCGACGCCTTCTGCGGCCCGCTGCTGGCCAAGCGCGCTGCCGCTGCCGGCGTGATCTACTCCCTGGCCTATGGCGACCAGCCGGCGCTGATCTGCGAGCTGGTCGACTGGGCGCGCACCTCGGGCTTCGAGGTGACGGCGGCCGGCCGCGGCCACAAGTGGCTGCCGCACTTCGCGCAGTCGACGCCGGAGACGGTGTGGAAGTACTGGGGCCTCAACGAGGAACAGGCCAGGCGCGGCGGCCTGAACCCCAAGATGTTCAACTCCTTCCTCGACGGCTCCAAGCCCGCCATCGAGAGCACCGCCGTCGCCAACGCGACCGGCCTCACCCCGGCACCGGACGGCCTCGCCTTCCCGCCCTGCTCGGTCGAGGACCTTCCCTTCGTGATGCGGCCGGTCTCCGAAGGCGGCCAGCTCCATCACAAGGGCCAGGTTGAGGTGGCCTCGTCGCTGGAGAAGGACGGACGCGCCATCCCCTACGAGATCCGCAAGGGCGTGTGGGTCGTGTTCGAGGCGGCCACCGAGTACCAGAAGAACTGCTTCGAGGAGTACATGCTGCAGACCGACCCGAGCGGTCGCTACTCGGTCATGTACAAGCGCTGGCACCTGATCGGCCTCGAGGTCGGCATGTCGGTCGCCTCGATCGGCCTGCGCAAGGAACCGACCGGCACGCCGATCGGCTTCCACGCCGACGTCATCGCCACCGCCAAGCGCGACCTCAAGCCGGGCGAAATCCTCGACGGCGAGGGCGGCTACACGGTCTACGGCAAGCTGTTCCCGTCGGAGAAGTCGACCGGCCTCGGCAGCCTGCCGCTCGGCCTCGCCCACAACGTGAAGCTGGTGAAGCCGATCAAGGCCGGCCAGTCCCTGACCTACGCCGACGTGGTGATGGACGAGTCGCTTACCGCCGTGAAACTGCGCCGCGAGATGGAGCGTGACTTCGCCCCGGCGGCAGCGAAGATCGCGGCTCAGTAGGGCGCGAAATGAGTTTCGCGCCGGCGGGCGGCAGGGCCTGCAGGAGCGAAGCGACGAAGGCGCGGAAGCCCGCGCCGTGCAGAAAAGGCAAGAACGCCACGGGAGGCGGCCGGAGGTATCGTGAGTGATCCCTCTGCCTTCGACGTTCCCGGACATTGCTGCGCTTGGCGGCTTGTAACCAAGCCGCGGCCTGACGCTCCCTGGCCGAGCTTCGCTCGGCTTTCGTTCATTTGACGACACATAATGTTCATGTGAAAGTCATCTGAACGAAAAGAACGGTCTGCATGTTCACTCGAACCATGCAGACCGAATGGGACAGGAAACGGGCTCAGGAACCGGGAATGCAGGCGGAAGATCGCGCCCGCGCCATCGTCGAACGCGTCCGGGGTGACGGGTTCCAGGCGATAGAGGCGCTGGCCCTCCAGTTCGGCGTCACGCCGCAGACCATTCGGCGCGACGTGAACCTGCTCTGCGACCGCGGCCTGCTGCGCCGGCGCCACGGCGGCGTCGAGCTGCCGCCCGAGGGCGAGAACCTCGCCTATCCCGCCCGCCAGGTCCTGAACATCGACGCCAAGCGCCGCATCGCCCAGCTCGTGGCCCGCGAAGTGACTGACGGCGCCTCTCTGTTCTTCGGCATCGGCACCACGCCCGAGCAATGCGCGCTGGCGCTCCTCGACCATACCGGACTGCGCGTCATGACCAACAATCTCAATGTCGCGCTGGCGCTGAGCCGCAGTGCTTCAAGCGAGATCACGGTGGCCGGGGGGCGCCTGCGCAACCTCGATCACGACGTGGTGGCGGGCGAGGCTCACGGCTTCTTCGGTCGCTTTGCCGCCGATATCGGCATCTACGGCGTCGGCGGTGTTGCGGAGGACGGCACGCTGCTCGACTTCAGTACCTACGAAGTGACGATGCGCAGCGCCCTGGCGCAGCATTGCCGCCAGCGTTTCCTGGTCCTCGACCATTCCAAGTTCGGCCGCGGCGCCACGGTGCGCGGCGGCCACGTCAGCG
>JAKFVZ010000619.1 GCA_021732965.1 Reyranella sp. | reverse complement strand
GGCTTCTGCGCCGGCGCCGACCTCGCCGATCCCGACCGCGCCAAAGGCAACACGTCGGACTCGGGCGAGGCGCTAGACAAATTCTTCAACCCCGTGATCCGCCTGATGCGCAGCGTGCCCAAGCCGATCGTGGCGGCGGTGAACGGCCCGGCGGCCGGCGTCGGCATGAGCTTCGCGCTGGCCTCCGACATCGCCGTTGCGGGCAAGTCGGCTTCGTTCCTGCAGGCCTTTGCGCGCATCGGCCTGCTGCCCGACGGCGGCAGCACCTGGTTCCTGCCGCGCCTCGTTGGCGAGCAGCGCGCGCGGGCGCTCGCCATGCTGGCGCCGCAGATCAGCGCGCAGCAGGCCAAGGATTGGGGCCTGATCTGGGACGTGGTCGAGGATGCCGATCTCATGAAGACGGCGGGCGATTTGGCACGGCGCCTCGCCGATGGGCCGACGATGTCGCTGGCGCGCATCAAGGAGGCGATGAACCGTGCCAGCGGCAACACGCTCTCCCAGCAGCTCGACGTCGAGCGCGATTTCCAGCGCGAGCTGGGCAAGAGCGAGGACTTCAAGGAAGGCGTCGCGGCCTTCCTCGCCAAGCGCAAGCCCGCCTTCAAGGGCAAATAACAAACGGGAGAGACGACCATGACGACGCCGTTCAAGGAGATCACCTCGGGCCTCAAGTTCCCGGAGGGGCCGGTGGCCATGCCGGACGGCTCGGTCATCCTGGTCGAGATCGCGCGCGAGACCCTCACCCGCGTCACGCCCGACGGCAAGCAGCACATCGTCGCCAAGTTGGGCGGCGGCCCCAACGGCGCGGCGATGGGGCCCGGCGGCAAGATCTACGTGACCAACAATGGCGGCTTCAACTGGATCGAGCGGCCCGACGGCCGCCTGTTCCCCGGGACGCAGCCCGCCTCCTACAAGGGCGGCTCGATCCAGGTGGTCGATCCCGAGACCGGGAAGTTCGAGACGCTCTACGACAGCTGCGACGGCCGCAAGCTGAACGGGCCGAACGACCTGGTATTCGACGATGCCGGCGGCTTCTGGTTCACCGACCTCGGCAAGACGCGTGAATACGACAACGACCGCGGCGCCGTCTACTACGCCAAGGCCGACGGCTCGAAGATCGAGCAGAAGGTGTTCCCGCTGGAGCGCCCCAACGGCTGCGGCCTCTCGCCCGACGGCAGGACGCTCTATGTCGTCGAGACGCCGACGGCGCGCCTCTGGGCCTTCGACCTCTCCGCGCCCGGCACCATCAAGGATGCCAACGGCGCCTACCGTGGCGAGAAGGGCCGCGTCGTAACCGGTCTCGGCGGCTACCAGATGTTCGATTCGCTGGCCGTCGATTCGGCTGGCCACATCTGCGTCGCCACCCTGATCACCGGCGCCGTCTCCGACATCTCGCCCGACGGCCAATCGGTGACGCAACACAAGTTGCCGGACCCGATGGTCACCAACGTCT
The DNA here is from genome assembly GCA_021732965.1 of Reyranella sp. Taxonomy (GTDB): domain Bacteria; phylum Pseudomonadota; class Alphaproteobacteria; order Reyranellales; family Reyranellaceae; genus Reyranella. Next base: position 4,729 of record JAKFVZ010000619.1, on the reverse strand, counting down.
GCTTCGGCGGAAAGGACCTGCGCACCGCCTACGCGACGCTGTCGATGACCGGCAAGCTGGTCAGCTTCGAATGGCCGCGTCCGGGCCTGAAGCTCGAGTATCTGAACAAGTAGATGCTGGGGGCGCGCAGTGGCGCGCCCCCAGCTACCCCTTCGCCTGCGCCCGCACTTCGCGGCTGGCGACGACCTTGCCCGTGGCGTAGGCCTCGTGGTTGGCGTCGACGTCGGACAGCTTGTAGCGGTAGTTCACCATCATAGCGTAGGACTGCCTGAAGCCGTTGGCGCTGGTGTCGCCCAGCCAGTTCAGTCGCTCGACGATGGCGCCGTTGCCGAGATGGAAGTGCGCCACGCGGTCGAGCGCGCGGCCCTTGTCGGTGGCGGTAAGGTAGACGGCGGCGAGGCGCGTCAGGATCGGGCGCAGCGCCTTGTCGATCGCCGGCACTTCCCACCAGTTCGGCTTGGCCAGCAGCTTGAGGACGGCGGCGGTGCCATGGGCTTCATCCGTCACCGGTCCCAGCGAGGCGATCTCGCTCTGGGTGAGCATCGCATCGCCCTCGGTTTTCGCCCGATGCTCGACATGCTGGCGCAGGCCCGGGATCGGCGAGAGGGTGGCGAAGTCCTTGATGTTGGGCAGGTCGCGCGAGAGCTGCTCGGCGACGCGCTTGATCAGGAAGTTGCCGAAGCTGATGCCGGCGAGGCCCTGCTGGCAGTTCGAGATCGAATAGAAGATCGCGGTGTTGGCACGCTTGGCGTCATGCGTCGCGTCGCGGGCGTCGAGCAGCCGCTGCACGTTGCCCGCCATGCCGTCGACCAGCGCGACCTCGACGAAGATCAACGGCTCGTCGGGCATGCGCGGATGGAAGAACGCAAAGCAGCGCCGGTCCGAATCGAGCCGGTTCTTGATGTCGCGCCACTAGCGGATCGCGTGCACGGCCTCGTAGGTCACCAGCTTTTCCAGCAGCGAGGCCGGCGAGCGCCAGTCGATGCGCACCAGGTCGAGGAAGGCCACGTCGAACCAGGCGCCGAGCAGCGAGCGCAGGTCCTCGCTCAGCGCCTTGGCCGCGGCGTCGCTCTTGCCCAGCGCCAGCAGCTCGGCGCGCAGGTCGACGACGAACTTCACGCCCTGCGGCACGCCCACGAATTCCCGCAGCAGCCGCACCGCCGGCGGCTCCAGGTCACGACGCAGCGCCCGCGCGGCATCCTTGCCGGCACGCCACTTGTCGACGGTCTTCAAGGCCGCCTCGCGGGGCAGGCCGTAGTCGCGCGCCAGGGTCAGCAGGAACTTCTTGCGCCCGGCCGGTGAGAGCGAGAGGTAGGCCTGTCCCAGCTCCGCCGCGCGTCCGCGCCGCGCCGTCTCGCCGCCCTTGCCTTCGAGGCAGGCGTCGATGCGGCTCTTGAGCCGCGGAATGTCGTCATCGGGCAGGTCGGGCCGCAGCGGCGCGCCGACGGCTTCACGCGCGCCCCGCGCGGTATCGACGAAGGCGGTGCGAAGACGTTCGAGGGTACGGTCGACGGTATCGGAGAACGGTAGGGCCATGGCCGGAGTATGTCACAGCAAACGTGTCACTCCAGTGGCGGCACATGAACGCGCCTTCACATGAAAATTGATCCGTCGTTTCACGGTTTGCATCTTCATGTTCCTCTCCACCGCTAGGGGGAGAGGCTAGGTGAGGGGGTTACAGGAGGTGCGTCGCCCCCTCACCCAACCTCTCCCCCAAGCGGGGGAGAGGAGACTGAAAATGTAGTCATGCCGGCGGCTGATCCAGCACGCGCCACAGGTACCAGCTGGCGACCGTGCGATAGGGGCGCCACTTCTCGCCGGCTTTCTCCAGCGCCTTCGGCGACGGCAGCGCACGTTTCCTGAACGCTTTCGCATAGGCCTTTCGCAGGCTGTAGTCGTCGAGCGGCAGGATGTCGGGGCGGCCGAGGCGGAACATCAGGAACATCTCGGCGCTCCAGCGGCCGATGCCTCGGACCTTCACGAGACGCTCGATCAGCTCGGCGTCGGCAATCCCATGTGCCTCGTCGAGCGTCGGCAGTTCGCCGCTGTCGACGCGGCGGGCGAGGTCCTGCACCGCCAGCACCTTGGCGCGCGACAGGCCGCAGCCACGCAGATGCTCGTCCGGCGTTTTCAGGATATCGCTTGGCGTGAAGCCGTCGGTCGCCCTTGGATAAAGCGCCTCGACCCGGCCGTAGATGGTGGCCGCGGCCTTGTTGGAGAGCTGCTGATAGACGATGGCTTCGGCCAGCGAGCCGAACAGGCTGCGCGAGACTTTTAGCTGCATGCGGAACACGCCGACGGTTTCGATAATCGCCGCCAGCGCCGGGTCGGCGTCCTTGAGATGCGCGACGGCCTTCGCCGGCTTGAACGGAAATCCCGTCATCGCCCTGTCATCATCGGGCCGCGAAGAGGGGACCGGCGCCGACTTCGGGCGCGCCCTCGATCTCCAGCATGCGCCGCTTGGTCGAGACGCCACCGTTGGCCGAGAAGCCGCCCATCTTGCCGTCGGCGCCCAGCACGCGATGGCAGGGCACGATGATGGCGACCGGGTTCTTGCCCAGTGCCTGGCCGACCTCGCGCGATTCGTGCGGTACGCCGAGGCGCTTCGCGATCTCGCCGTAGGTCATGGTGTGGCCGGGCGGGATGGTGCGCGCCACCTCATAGACCCGGCGGTGGAACTCGGGCGCCGCTTCGAAGTCGAGCGGGATGCCGGCGAGATCGGTGGTACCGCCCGCCAGCAGCGCCTGTACGCGGTCGAGCGCGCGCTGCACGCCGGCCGGCACGGAGGCAGCTTCGACAGCACCGGGCCAGCGCCGCTTCACGCGGGCGCGCGTCGCCGCCGGCGTCGGCTCGGGAAGCTGCAGCCCCACGATTCCGCGGCCGCTCCAGGCGACGGCGCAGGTGCCGATCGGCGTGTCGAACAAAGCGAAACCTTGGGCGCTCATGGGCTCGATCCTTCTATCTAACCGGTCATCCCGTCAAGTCATGGGAAGGGCCGGAGCGGGGACAAGTGCGAGGGCTGGAATGTGTCGGCCGTCATCAAACTGGCACCGACCGGGATTAGCTTCGGATCGCCGATATAGAGCCGGAGTCGATGGGTTGATCTATCCGCGGGCCGAGAGTCATTCGCTGCTGAAGCAGGCGGTGCGCCGCCACAAGGTCATGTCCCGCGAGGGGCTGCTGGAGAAGCTGTTCGAGCGGTTGTTCAGGGGCCTGGTCTACGCCCAGATCTGGGAAGATCCCGAGATCGACATGGAGGCGATGGCGCTGACGCCGGACTGCCATGTCGTCGCGATCGCGTCGGGCGGCTGCAACGTCCTGTCCTATCTCACCGCAAGTCCGGCTCGCATCACCGCCGTCGATCTCAGTCGTGCCCATGTCGCGCTGAATCGGCTGAAGCTCGCGGCGGCGCAGCGGTTGCCATCCTGGTCGGACTATTACCGCTTCTTCGGCGCCGCCGACTCAGGCGCCAATCCACGTGCCTACGACCGGGAGATCGCGCCGCACCTCGATGCCGAGAGCCGCGCCTACTGGGAAGGCCGCAGCCTGCAGCAGGGCGGGCGTCGGCGCATCTCGATCTTCGCGCGCAACGCCTATCGCCACGGCGTGCTCGGCCGCTTCATCGGCCTCGCCCATGTCGCCGCCCGCGCCTATGGCGTGGACCTGCGCGAGCTGCTTGTCGCGCGCACCCTGGACGGGCAGCGACGCTACTTCGACAGCGTGCTCGCGCCGCTGTTCGACAAGGCGGCGGTGCGTTGGGTCACCTCCAATCGCCTCTCGCTCTACGGGCTTGGCATTCCGCCGGCGCAGTACGCGGCGCTGGCCGGTAGCCGGGACATGGGCTCCGTCCTGCGCGACCGGGTCCAGCGGCTGGCCTGCGGCTTCAGCCTTTCCGAAAACTACTTCGCCTGGCAGGCGTTCGGCCGCGCCTATGCGCCCGACGCAAGCGGTCCGCTGCCGCCCTATCTGCGCGAGGGCAACTTCCCTGCGGTGCGCCGCGGCGCGGCGAGCGTGGAGGTACTCAACCGCTCGGTGACGGACTATCTCGCCGCCAGCCCCGCCGCCTCTCGCGACCGTTACGTGCTGCTCGACGCGCAGGACTGGATGACCGACGTCCAGCTCAACGCGCTGTGGAACGAGATCACGCGCACCGCGCGGCCGGGCGCGCGCGTGATCTTCCGCACCGCCGCCGGGCCCTCGCTGCTGCCGGGCCGCGTCGCGCCGGCGCTGCTCGACCAGTGGCACTACGAGGCCGAAGCCTCGCGCGCTTTCACCGCGCGCGACCGGTCGGCGATCTACGGCGGCTTCCATCTCTATGTGCTGAAGCCGTGAGCGCAACGCTCGTCCAGGCTGGCCTGATGGACCGGATCTATCGTCGCCAGCGTCACGTCTACGATCTCAGCCGCAAGTACTACCTGCTGGGGCGGGACCGGCTGATCGAGGGCCTGGATCCGCCGGGCGGTGGCCGCGTGCTGGAGATCGGCTGCGGCACCGCGCGCAACCTGATTGCCGTGGCTCATCGTCATCCCGCCGCGCCGTTGTTCGGCATCGATCTTTCGCGGGAGATGCTCGACACGGCGCGACGGCGGGTCGAACGGCAAGGGCTCGCGGGCCGCATCCGGATGGCTCATGCCGACGCCACGCGCTTCGATCCGGCGCTGCTGTTCGGTGTGCCGGCCTTCTCGCGCATCTTCTTATACTACAACATCTAGATGATACCGGAATGGGA
>JAKFVZ010000620.1 GCA_021732965.1 Reyranella sp. | reverse complement strand
CGCTCGTCATCATCCTCGCGCTGCGAGGAGAGAGCCTGCCGGTTTACGGCAAGGGCGAGAACGTGCGGGACTGGCTGCATGTCGAGGACCATGCCGAGGCGCTCACCCTGGTGCTTCGCAAGGGGCGCCCGGGCGAGACCTACAATGTCGGCGGCGACAGCGAACGGCGGAACATAGACGTCGTGCGCGGCATCTGCCGGCTGCTCGACGAGATGGCGCCGGAAAGCCCGCATCGCCCGCACGAGTCGCTCATCAGGTTCGTGACCGACCGACCGGGCCATGACGCCCGTTACGCCATCGATGCGAGCAAGATATCGAGCGAACTCGGGTGGCGTCCGCGGCATGATTTCGAAAGCGGCCTGCGCGATACGGTGCGCTGGTTCCTCGACAATCGGGGCTGGTGGGAGCGGGTGATGAGCGGCGCCTACCGGGGAGAGCGGTTGGGCCTCGGCTGAGACGATTGCAGCGCGGCACCCAGGCCGGGCCTGAATCTAGGTCAGCGTCTGCCTGATCACCGAGCAGACCTCGTCGACGGCCTCAAGAGGCATATGCGGCCCCATGGGCAGGCTGAGCACGGTGTCCGCCAGCTTTTCGGCGAGAGGATAGCTGCCCTTCCCCTGCTTGAGGTCGGCATAGGCATCCTGGAGATGCGGCGGGATCGGATAGTGAATCAGCGACCCGATGCCGGCCTTCTCCAGGGCCTTGACGAGGCCGGCACGGTGCGCCGTCCGCACGACATACAGGTGCCAGACCGGCTCCGCCCATTGCGGGACATTGGGCAATGCGAGGCTGGGCAAATCCGCCAGCCGGTCGTCGTAGCGCGCGGCGACGACCCGGCGACGGTCGTTCCAATCGTCGAGCCTGGGCAACTTGGCTCGCAGGAACGCGGCCTGCAGTTCATCGAGGCGCGAATTGAAGCCCCGCTCCAGGTTCACGTACTTCACGCGGCTGCCATAGTTCCTGAGCACACGCAGGCGTTCGGCAAGTGCGGCGTCGTCGGTCGTGACGGCGCCGCCGTCTCCAAAGGCACCGATGTTCTTGCTGGGAAAAAAGCTGTGCGCACCGGCATCGCCGAGCGAGCCGGCCCGCCGCCCGCGCACGCGCGCGCCCTGGGCCTGCGCCACGTCCTCTATGACCTTGAGACCATGTTTGGCCGCCAACGCCATGATCGCGTCCATGTCGGCCGGCTGGCCGTAGAGGTGAACCGGCATGATCGCCCGCGTCCGGGGCGTCAGGGCAGCGGCGATCCTGTCGGGATCGATGTTCGGTCCGCCGGGCGTTGGCTCGACCGGCACCACCTTCGCCCCGACCGCGGTCACGGCCAGCCAGGTCGCGATATAGGTATTGGACGGCACGATGACTTCGTCGCCGGGGCCGAGGTTCCAGGCGCGCAACACGAGTTCCAGCGCCTCGAGACCGTTGCCCAGCCCCACGCAATGCTTCGTGCCGCAGAACGCCGCATACTCCGCCTCGAAGGCCTCGACCTCCTTGCCGAGCACGAACCAGCCCGACTCCATCACACGGGCGTAGGCGGCATCGAGCTCCGGCTTGAGTTCGGCGTAGACCGACTTCATGTCGAGGAAGGGGATCATGCAGTCCTCGCAGCTTCGCGCCTGAAGGTCTCGTAATCGCGCAGATACTCAGCCTCGTCGTAGAAGGTCGAGGCAATCACCAGGATGGCGGTCTGCGGCGCGAAGTCGGTGAGTTCGTGCCAGACCATGGGCGGGATGTGCAGCGCCCGCCCCGGATCGTCGAGCGACACGGTCTCCGTGACGCTGCCGTCGTCGAGGTGGACCTTGCAGGAGCCGTTCATCACCAGCGTCACGAGATGCGACTCGCGATGGCCGTGCCGCCCGCGCCATTGGCCGGGCGCGATGCCGTGCAGCCAGAACAGGCGCCGCGGCACGAAGCCCAGCTTCTGGTCGAACTCGAGAAAGTTGATGTTGCCGCGTTCGTCGATTTTTCCGGGGACGGAAAGCCAGCGGCAGTTACGGGTCTTGAGCGAAGGAAGTGTCATGGGAGGGCGGCAGCCTATCTCAGCGCTTCATCGATTGCAGCTTGCGCCATTGCATGTAGACGACCCCGCTCAGGGCAACGAGCCCGCCGACGATCTGGTAGACGTTCGGCATGAAGCCATACGCCATTGACCACAATACGGCGAAAAACGGCACCAGATTGACCCAGAGGGACGCAATTGCGACACCGAGCCGGCTGGCTCCGATGTTCCAGAAGTAGGCTCCCATGGCGCTCGCGAACACGGCGACGAGCAGGAGCTGTGTCCAGACCCAGACGTCGGTGACTGCAAACGGCGACCTTGCCCATCCCATGGCCACCAGGGCAAGGCTGAGCGGAACCATCCATCCCAGCGCCGAAAGGGACGCGACATAGGCGCGGTGGAGCTGGCTCGCCCGATCGAACCAGGCCTGTGCCTTCAGGCTGTAGACGGTCCACAGGGCGTTGGAGAGCAGAACGACGATCTCACCGCCGCCGAGCGTGAGCGCACCCTGGCCGAACAGGCTGCCGGCCGCGAGGATGGCGCCGCCGGAGAGCGTCAGCGCCAGCGCCACGCCGAATCCCGGATCGAACCGCATCCCGGTGACGAGGCGCACCGTCGCCGCCGCCACCAGCGGACCCGCCACCTGTACCGCCGCGGCCGAAATCGGATTGCTGAAGCGGATGCCGATCGTGAAGATCACGAAGAAGCCGCTCATCATCAGGCCGATCAGCAGGAACCGCTTCAGGCCGACCTCGATCCTGAGGCTGCCGACACCCTCGGCCAGCACGAGAACCATCGCCAGCGTGGCAACGGCAGTGAGTGTCCGGACTGCCAGCATCGGCACGACGTCGAAGTGCTGGAGCATGACCTTGGAGACGGGCACGTTGGCGCCCCAGCTCAGGCCCACGAACACCATGGCGGCGAAGGCGCCCAGCATGTGATGGCGGTCACGGCCGGAGATCTGGGTCATCGCCGCGCCGCGCGTGTCTGGCGGATCTGGTGCAGGGCGATGCCGCCCAGGACGATGAAGCCTCCGGCGACCTGAAGCCAGCTCGGCTCGCGTCCCATCAGGGCGGCGAGGCCGATGGCGAACACCGGCGCGGAATTGGCGAACAGCGATGCGACGGGCACGCCGACCAGCGACACGCCGGTATTCCAGAGCAGGACCGCCACCGCGACGCCCAGCACGCCGATCCACACCACCATGCCCCACTCGACCGGCGTCGGCGGGCGGGTCGGCCAGACGAGGCCGCCCAGTGCCCAGACGACGGCGCAGACCACGCCCAGCAGCACGCTGGCCACGGTCGAGGTGAGCGCCGACAAAGCGATCTGGCCTCGATCGGAAAGCCATTGCTGGGCGCGGATCGAGTACCAGCTCCAGCAGAGCTGGGCGATCACGAGCAGCCCCTCGCCGCCCTGGAGCCCGAATGAACCCGGCGCACGACCTGGCGTGCCCAGGACGACGACGATGCCGCCTGCGACCACCAGGAGCAGCGTGAAGAAGAAGCCGGGCGGCGTGGTCGAACCCAGCATCACCCGCGACAGAAGCGTCGCCCAGATCGGCCCGCACATCAGCACGATCGCCGAGGTTGCGGGATGGGCATGCGCCACGCCGAACGTGTAGAGCACCGAGAAGGCGGTCATCGCCGCGCCGAGACGCAGCAGCCGCCCCCACTGCAGCGGCCGCGGAGGGGCCGCCGGCGGCTTGCTCAGCAGCACGGCCAGCCACAGGACCGGGAGGCCGAGGATGTAACGGGACCAGGAGAGCAGCCAGTTGTCGTAATGCTCGGCGAGCGCCGCCAGCACGGGGATCATCGATCCCCAGATGAGGGCCGCCAGCAACAGCACGAGGGAGGCGCGCCGCAGCGCACCGACGGAGGGAGACACCGCTGCGCCGTTCAGCCCGGCGAACGACGGCGGACCGCCTCGTAGCCGACGCGACAATCCTTGTAGACGTCGGGCTTCTCGGTCGAGACGCGGGCCTCGGCGACCTGCGGCTGGGCGAGGCAAAGGTCGAGGATGGCCTCGACCAGCGTTTCCTGCAGGTTGAAGTGCCGGCTGCCGGCGAGGGCCACGATGCCGTCGTGGATGACGTCGTAGTTCAGCACGTTGGCGATGCTGTCGTCGGCGGCCCGCTCGGGCTCGGCCAGCAGCAGGTCGACGTTGATGACGACGGCCTGCGGCTTCTCAAGCTCGAAATCGTAGATGCCGATCGAGACCTGCAGGCGCAGGTCGCGGATGAAGATCCGGCGCTGGGAGATGGTGGCCATGGTCACTTCTTCTTTTTCTTGTCGAAGGCGATGTCGCGGGGGCGACCGGTCAGGTGCTCGCCGCTGTCGACGATCAGCGTATCGCCCGTGTAACTGGGAGTCGCCACGATGAAGCGGAGCGCGCGGACGAGATCGTCCGTGGTCACGCCGACACCCAGAGGGTTGGCGGCATGCTGCTCGGCGAAGCGTGCGTCGGTCTGACTGCCGCTGCGCAGGGTCAGCCCCGGCGCGATGCCCGCCACCCGCAGCCGCGGCGCGAAGGACTGCGCCAGCAGGGTCGTCAGCCCCTGCAGCCCGACCTTGGAGAGGGTGTAGGTCAGGAAGTCGGGATTGAGGTTGAACAGCTTCTGGTCGAGCAAGTTCACGACCAATCCGGTCTCGCCTGCGGGAAGCTGGCGGGCCAATGCCTGGGCGAGCAGCAACGGCGCCCGCAGGTTGATCGCCATGTGCAGGTCGAAATCGGCCGCAGTCGCCGTCGGCGCCCGGTCGAGCTTGAAGAGCGAGGCGCTGTTCACGAGGCACGTCAGGGTCACCCCCGGCGCCCGGCACTTGCCGATCAGCGCCTCGGTCTGCCGGACCGACGCGAGATCGGCCTTCACCGCCACCGCCTTGCCGCCCGCCGCCCGGATCGCAGCCACGGTTTCCCGAGCCCCCACGGCCGAGGCCTTGTGGTGCACGAAGACGAAAAAGCCGTCGGCCGCCAGCGCCATGGCCAGCGCGCGGCCGATCCGCACCCCCGCCCCTGTGACCAACGCGCCTTTCATGCTGCGACACCCGCCCTTGGTGACTGAAAGAGGCGGCGGTTCTAGCATGCGACCATGAATTCGTCCCCGTTCGAAACCGTCGACTGCGTTGTGATCGGCGCAGGTGTTGTCGGCCTTGCCGTCGCCCGCGCGCTTGCCCTGGCGGGCCGTGAAGTCATCGTCGTGGAGGCTGCCGACGCCATCGGCACCGAGACGAGCTCGCGCAACTCCGAGGTCATCCACGCCGGCATCTACTACCCCAAGGGCAGCCTGATGGCCCGCTCGTGCGTCGCCGGCCGGCGCATGCTCTATGCCTATTGCAAGGATCACGGCGTGCCGCACCAGAACTGCGGCAAGCTGATCGTGGCGACCAACCAGGCCGAGAGCGAGAAGCTCGCCGAGATCAAGGGCCGGGCCGAGGCCAACGGCGTCGAGGGCATGCGCTTCCTGAGCGCGGCCGAGGCGATGGCGATGGAACCCAACCTGCAATGCACCGCCGCGTTGCTGTCGCCCAGCACCGGCATCGTCGACAGCCATTCCTACATGCTGGCGCTGCAGGGCGACGCCGAGAGCCATGGGGCGATGTTCGCGTTCAACAGCCCGGTGAAAGGCGGCCGCGTCGTCGAAGGCGGCGTCGAGATCGAGGTCGGCGGAACCGAGCCGATGAACCTGCGTTGCAGCCTGCTGATCAACTCGGCCGGCCTGTATGCGCCGACGCTCGCGAAAAAAATCGTCGGAATGCCATCCGCGCACGTGCCGACGGCGTACTACGCCAAAGGAAACTACTTCACCTTGACCGGCCGCTCGCCCTTCTCCCGCCTGATCTACCCGGTCCCCGTGCCGGGCGGCCTCGGCGTGCACATCACCGTCGACATGGGCGGCCAGGCGAAGTTCGGCCCCGACGTCGAATGGATCGACGGCATCGAATACACGGTCGACCCGCATCGTGCCGACAAGTTCTACGCTGCCGTGCGCAAGTACTGGCCCGGCCTCAAGGACGGCGCGTTGCAGCCGGGCTATGCCGGCATCCGCCCCAAGATCGTGCCGCAGGGCGCGCCGGCGCAGGACTTCACCATCACCGGCCCTGCCGACCATGGCGTGCCGGGGCTCATCAACCTGTTCGGCATCGAATCGCCCGGCCTCACCGCCTCGCTGGCGCTGGCCGAGCAGG
>JAKFVZ010000536.1 GCA_021732965.1 Reyranella sp. | reverse complement strand
GAGCGTTTTTGGGCGAGATTGAATCGAGCCGAGCATTCCAACACTACCTCACCCTGAGGAGCGCTCCGCTGGAGCGCGTCTCGAAGGGTGGGCGCGCGCACCTTGCCTGTTGCCCATCCTTCGAGACGGCCACTACGTGGCCTCCTCAGGATGAGGTGAGTGGATCGATGTGAGATGGAAAGACTCTAGGCGCGATCGAAGAAGTCGAGGAGCGCCCTATTGAACGCATCCGGCTCGACCACGTTCACGGCATGCCCACCATAGTCGGCGATGTGCACGGTCGCATGGGACAGGCCGGCCGCGAGTTCCCGGGATTTGCTGGCGGGCACGAGGACATCGTCCCGCGCCCCGATGACGAAGACTGGCGTCCGGATGGCGGCGAGGTCCGCCGTCGTATCGAAGCGCAGGAGCGCGCCGATCCGGCGACGCAGCGTCTCCTCCCCCTGGAAATGAGCCAGCCCGTGCTCGTCTTCGCTCCGCGCCCGCTCCGCGTTCTCGGCCAGCCACAGGGCCGGATAGAGGAAGATCGGCTGGGCTCGCACGTAAGCTGCGGGGCCGGCATGCTCCAGCAACAGCAGCCGCGCCTCGAAGCAGCGCTTCGTATGCTCGTCCGCCTTCGCCCAGCCGTTCACGACGGTAAGCGACCTAAGGCGCTGCGGCGCCCGGCGGGCGAGATCCAGCCCGACCAGTCCGCCGAGCGCGTGTCCCACGAAGTGACAGGTGGTGGTCCCGGTCTCGTCGAGGATCGCCAGCACGTCGTCGGCCATGGCGCCGATCGAATAGGGTTCCGGCAGGTTCCGCCGGGCACGGCCCGTGCCCGCCTGGTCGTAGGTGATCACACGGTAGTGCGCGCGCAGCGCCGCAAGCTGCGGCGCCCAATAGCCCGCCGCACCACCCAGGCCCGATGACAGCAAAACCGTCGGCGCACCCTCGCGGGCGCTTTCGAGGATGTCGATGCTCACTTAACGCTGGCCGACATGCGCCGTCGTGGCGATCTCGACCAGCGCATCCTTCTTCACGAGGCCGCACTGGATGCAATAGCGCGCCGGCTTGTCGCCGGGAAAATACTTCGCGTAGACGGTGTTGATGGCCGCGTAGTTCGCCCAGTCGGTCAGGAAGATCTGGTTGAACGTCACATCGGCCATGGTGCCGCCGGCCGCCTCGATCACCGACTTGATCTGCTCGAGCACGAACTCGGTCTGCTTCGCGGCGTCGCCCACATGAACCACGTTGGTTTCCTTGTCGAGCGCCAGCGTCCCCGAGACATAGACGACGCCATCGGCCATTGCGCCCGGCGAGTAAGGCGCCAGGGTCTTGCCGGAACCGGCCGGGATTACGGGTTTCATCGGCATCACTCTGCTCCCCTGGTCGTCAGCGTCGGGTTGGTATTGTCCTTCAGCGCCTTCTGGAACGCCTCGACCGAGGAGACCCAGCCGAAGAACTTTTCGATGTTGTACAGCGACGCCTTCTGCACGAAGTCCGGGCCGGCATGGTGGCAGGCGTCGTGGAGGACCACGCCGAAATATTCGAGGAAGAACCCGTCGCGCAACGTCGACTCGACGCACACATTGGTCGCGACGCCGGTGAACACGAGCGAGCGGATGCCACGCGACCGCAGGAGGCTGTCGAGATTGGTGTTGTAGAAGGCGGAGTAGCGCGGCTTGGGCACCACGATGTCTCCGGCCTCCGGTTGCAGTTCCTGCACCAGCTCGTAGTCCCAGCCGCCCCTGGCCAGCAGCTTGCCCTGCAGCTCGGGCCTCGCCCGCATGGTCTTGAGGGCGTTCGACTTGTGGAAGTTGGGCGAGCCGGGCCCGCCTGCCTCCACATAGTCCGGATCCCAGCCGTTCTGGAAATAGATCACCGTCACGCCGGCCGCGCGTGCGGCGGCGCAGGCCTGCCGGGTCTTCTCGATCGCCGCCGCGGCACCCGCGACGTCGAAGCCGGCGAGATCGAGATAGCCACCCTTCGAGGCATAGGCGTTCTGCATGTCGACCACGATCAGCGCGGTCTCCTGCGGCCGGATCAGCAGCGCTTCCGGCTGTGCCTCGAGATGGCGGGCGCTGGGATCGTCGGATGGGAAATAGCTGACGGGCTTGGTCATTCCGCGGCCTCCGCGACAGGGGCAACCGCCGAGGCGACGTGCCGGCGGCTCTTCATCAAGGGCTGGATGCGCTCACCGAAAATCTCGGTGCCGCTCACGAACTCGTCGAACGTGAGCAAAGTCCCTGCCAGGCCCGGGATGGTGGCGACCTCGTCCATCATGCGCGCCACCTTGGCGTGGCTTCCGACGAGGAGGCCGATATTGAGGTTCACCGACGATTTCGGATCGATCATGTGCTTCACGTTGGTGTCGGCACCCGACTTCTTGTCGGCGCTGCCCTGGTCGGTCAGCCAGCGGAGAGCCTCGAGATCCGCGCCGTCCTTGTAGTGCTGCCACTTGGCTTCGGCCTCGGCGTCGGTCTCGCCGGTGATGACCATGAACAGCGCGTAGGTCGAGATGTCCCGCCCCGTGCCGGCGGCGATCTTCTGCATGCGCTCGACGGTCTCGGCGCAGGCGGTCGGCGTGTTGAAACCCTTGCCGAAGCAGAAATTATAGTCGGCATACTTCGCGGTGAAGGCCATGCCGGCGTCGCTCTGCCCGGCGCAGATCACCTTCATCGGCTGCTGCGGGCGCGGGCTCAGCTTGCAGTCCTCCATCCTGAAGAACTCGCCCTTGAAGTTGGAGGTGCCGGTCTCCCACAGCTCGCGCATCACCTGGACGTACTCGGCGGCGAAGTCGTAGCGGCGACCGAAATACTCGTCGCCCGGCCAGATGCCCATCTGGGAATATTCCGGCCGCTGCCAGCCGGTGATGACGTTGAGGCCGAAGCGGCCGTGCGAGATCGAATCGATCGTCGCGCACATGCGGGCCGCGATCGCCGGCGGGATCGCCAGCGTCGGCACCGTCGCATAGAGCTTGATGCGGGTCGTCACGGCGGCAAGACCGGCCATAAGGGTGAAGGATTCGAGATTGTGATCCCAGAACTCGCTCTTGCCGCCGAAGCCACGCAGCTTGATCATCGAGAGGGCAAAGTCGAAACCGTACTTCTCGGCGTTGAGCGTGGTCTGCTTGTTCAGCTCGAAGCTCGGCTTGTACTGGGGCGAGGTCGTCGAGACGATCCAGCCATTACTGCCGATCGGGATGAATACGCCGATTTCCATGAGCCGCCTCCGCAGACGATGACTCTGGAAACCTCCCAAAAGCTGTCGATCCGGTCACCCTTCTTATCTTGCCGGTGAGGCGATGATTGGCATGCCTCCTGCTTCGTAGGCTGACGCGCTATGCGGGCGCGGTCTCGCCGATGGCCTTCGCAGCGAGAAGCGCCTCGATGTCAGCCTCGCTGTAGCCGACTTCCGCGAGGATTTCGCGCGTGTGCTCGCCAAGCCGCGGCGGCAGGCGGCGGATGGCGGCCGGGCTTTCCGAGAAGCGCGCCGGCGGTCGCGCCTGCTGGATCGTTCCCTCTGTCGGATGCTCCAGCTTCTGGAACAGGCCGACGGCCTTGAGGTGCGGCTGCTCGCCGACCTCGGTCATCTTCGCGAACGAGGCATGGGGAACGTCGATCGAAAGCAGCAGTGCTTCCCATTCAGCGGTGGTCCGCTCTAGGGCGATCTTGTTCATGCGCGCGTAGATCGCGTCGATGTTGGCCGCCCGCTTGATCGGGTCGCGCACGGAGAACTCCTCGATGCATTCGGGATGGCCGACCGTCTCGAAGAAGGTGCACCAGTTCTCGCCAGAATAGGGGAGCATCGTGAGCCAGCCGTCCCTGGTCTTCACCGGACGGCGTTCCTTCACCCGCTTGTAGCCGGCGGGACCGATCGGCGGCACGAAGGCGTGGCCACCCAGCATCTCGATGCTGTTGAACGCCGCGACCGTCTCCAGCATCGGTACTTCGACGAGCTGACCCTTGCCGGTCCGCTCGCGATAGACGAGCGCGGCGGCCACGGCGCCGGCGAGGGCAAGGCCGCAGAGCTTGTCGCCGACGAGGCTCGGCACGAAGGCCGGCTCGTCGTCCGTGCCGATGGACGAAGCAAGGCCGGACGCTGCCTGGACGATCTCGTCGAACGCCGGCCGCTTGGCCCACGGCCCATCCTGGCCGAAGCCGGTGGCGGCCGCGTAGATGATCCCGGGGTTGAGGGCCTTGCAGGCCTCGTAGCCGAACCCGAGTCGCTCCAGCGCGGCGGGGCGGATATTAGTCACGAGCGCATCCGCCTTGGCGATGAGACGTCGGAGCACCTCGCCGCCGCCGGGAGTCTTGAGATCGACCGCCACGCTGCGCTTGTTGCGGTTGGCCGCCATGAACTGGCCGCTCATGCCGCGGTTCCGGAACTGGCCGGTGTAGCGCCACTGGTCGCCGGTGAGCCCCTCGACCTTGATGAGCTCGGCCCCCCAATCGCCCAGCGTCTGCGCGCCGAAAGGCCCGAACAGGACGGTCGTGAGGTCCAGAATGCGAATGCCGGCGAGCGGCCCGGTAGCCTCGGTCATGGCAAATCCCGCGAATGGTCGGTGCGACGTCTCAGATAGACAAGCAAACGACGACGCGAAAGTGCGGCCAGCCGATCATCGAAATGCAAGGACGGCAGAGGTCGCTTTGCCGCATCAGACCGGGTTCGTCGGGCCCGAGGTCAGGCGCCGCATGTGGCGGCGCATGCCGTGATAGTCGTTGATCGCATTGTGCATCGTGCGCCGGTTGTCCCAGACCGTGAGCGTGCCGGGCTTCCAGTGGACGCGACAGGTGAATTCGGGGCGCGTCGCGTGCGTCTGCAGCCAGTCGATCATCGGCTTGCTCTCCTCGGGCGTCATGCCCTCGAAGGAGACTGTGTGGCCGATGCTGCAATAGATGGCCTTCTGGCCGGTCTCGTCGATCGTGCGCACGATCGGATGAACCGCCTCGAAGGAGTCGGCGTCGTCGGTCCCGGTGATCTTCATGCCGCCGACCACCGAGTGATGCGCCTTGCGGCCGCCAAGATGCTTGAGGCCTGCGCTGTTCACGCCCTTGAGCGTGCCCAGCATCTCCTTCATGCGATCCGACAGGCTCTCGTAGGCTGCGACCATGTCGCAGTATAGCGTGTCGCCGCCCCGCTCCGGCGTCTCCAGCGCGTAGAGCAGCGTCGCGAGCGGCGGAGTCTTCATGTAGGTCGTGTCGGAATGCCAGCCGCCGCCGAAATTGCGCTTCTCGGACGGTTCCTTGACGATGTCGAACAGGAACGGAAAGTCGTCCATGCCCTTCACGAAGGGATAGTGGTTGGGTTCGCCGAAGCGCGCGCCGACCTCCATCATGTCCTGCGGCGACAGGTCCTGGTCGCGGATCGCAATCACCTTGTGATCGAGGAAAGCCTGGTGGACCTGCGCCCAGTCGTTATTGTCCATGTTCCGCAGGTCGACGCCCGTCACCTCTGCGCCGAGCGAACCGGCGATCGGCGTCACGGTGATGCTGCTCCTGGTCATACGCTTCTCCCGATGTTCGCGTCTTCAGGCCTTGAAGCCCAGATCGCGCGCGATGATGTTCTTCTGGACCTCACTGGTCCCCTCGCCGATCACGTAGACGAGGGCGTCGCGGTGGATGCGTCCCACCGGATACTCGCGCATGATCCCGGCGCCGCCGTGAATGCGGATCGCCTGCTCGCTCACGGAAACCGCAGTCTCGCTCGCCACAAGCTTCACACGCGCCGCGGTCGCGGAGTCCAGCGTGTTATGGTCGACCCGCCAGGCTCCGTAGTAGACGAGCCAGCGCGCCGCCTCGATCGCCGCCGACATCTCCGCAAGCTTGTGCGCGATGGCCTGGTAGTCGCCGATACGCTTGCCAGCGACCAGCCGTTCCTGAGCATAGGCCGTGGCGGCGTCGAAGGCCGCGCGCGCCATCCCGAGCGCGTTGGCCGCGACCCCGACCCGGTTCTCGCTGAGGGAATCGAGGATCACGGGATAGGTGCCGAGCCGCTCTCCCAGGACACAGTCATCGGGGACGAACACGTCCTCGATGTGGATCAGGCCGGTCTCGGAGGCGCGAATGCCCTCCTTCTTGAGCTTGGAGATCTCCATGCCGGCAGCCGGCAGTTCCACGATGAAAAGGCTGATCGCGTCGCCCCGCAGTTCGGGCGAGGTGCGGGCCGCCACCAGCAGGAAATCGGCGATGGGCGCATTGGT
>JAKFVZ010000304.1 GCA_021732965.1 Reyranella sp. | reverse complement strand
GACGCGCGTGATCGCCGATCAGTGGTTCTTCAATGGTGGCGTCGAACTCAAGCCCAAGATGGCGCTGGGCAGCGTCGAGGCGATCAAGCGGCTGGTGGAGGCGGGGCTGGGCTGCGCCATCCTGCCGGCGGTCGCGGTGCGCGAGGCGGGCGATCGAGCCAACCTCGTGGTGCGGCCGCTCTCACCGCGCCTCTATCGCAAGCTCGCGATCGTGATCCGGCGCGACAAGGTCCTGCACCTTGGCCTGCGCGAGACCATTCGCGCGCTGAAGGGCTTGCCTAAAGCGCCTTGAGCGCTTCCTGCACTTCGTCGACGTGTCCGGCGACCTTGACCTTGCGCCAGATCCTGCGGACCACGCCTTCGCCGTCGATCAGGAAGGTGGCACGGTCGATGCCCATGTACTTGCGGCCGTACAGGCTCTTCTCGATCCAGGTCTCGTACTTCTCGCAGACCTTGCCGTCCTCGTCGGAGACCAGCGGAAAGTTGAGTTCATACTTTGCCTTGAACTTGTCGTGGCGGGCGACGCTGTCCTTCGAGACGCCGACCACCTGGGCCTTGAGCTTCTTGAAGGCGGCGGCGCCGTCGCGGAAGCCGCAGGCCTCGGTCGTGCAGCCCGGCGTGTCGTCCTTCGGGTAGAAGTAGAGCACCACCGGCTTGCCGCGCAGGTCGGAGAGCTTGAGTTTACCGCCGCCATCGGTCGCGGCCGTGAAATCCGGGGCCTTCTTGCCTTCTGCGACACTCATTTCCTGCTCCTCGGTTGCCAGCCCGCCGCCAGGGCCGGAGCCTCGACGATCCGCTCGTATATAGCACGTACTGTCTTCGACTCGGCCTCGATGCGCGCGCGCAGGGCCGTGAGGTCGGGTGCGCCCTCGGTGGCGGCGATCAGGCGCTGCTGTCCCTCCGGCGCCTTGCTCTCGTCGAACGCGGCCTCGTCGCCGTTCAGGGTGAGGCGCAGCAGGCTCTGGACGTCCGAGAGCAGCGTTCGCGTGGCGCAAAGGTTGTCGGCATCGGCCCGTTCGATCAGGCCGGCCTCCGCCATGCGACGCAGCATCTCCGCCGGATGCGGGTCGAGGATGTCGGGATGGGCGCAGGCGTGGCGGAGCGCGAGGTACTGGGCGACGAAATCGATGTCGAACAGGCCGCCGGGCAGGTGCTTGAAGTCCCACAGGCTCTTGGGCGGTGCGTGCTGGGCGATGCGGTCGCGCATGTCGGCGACGTCGCGGACCAGCGTCTCTGGATCGCGCGTGCGACACAGCGTGGCCCTTACCGTCTCGGTCAGGCGTTCGACCAGCGCCTGCGGTCCGTGGATCACGCGCATGCGCGTCAGGGCCATGTGCTCCCACGTCCAGGACGACTGCGCGTGATAGGTCTCGAATCCCTCCAGTGAATTGGCCAGCGGCCCTGAGCGACCCGACGGTCGCAGGCGCATGTCGACTTCGTAGAGTGCGCCCTCGTTGGTGTGGGCGGTCAGCGCCGTCACCATCTTCTGGCTGAGGCGCGTGTAGTACTGGATGGGCGAGAGCGGCTTGGCGCCGTCGGAGGACTCCATGCCGTCGGGAATGTCATAGACGAAGATCAGGTCGAGGTCGGACGTGGCCGACATCTCGCGGCTGCCGAGTTTGCCCAGACCCAGGACCGCGAGGCGCTGGCCGTCGAAGCCGCCATGGGTCTCGGCAAAGCGCTGTTCGACGCGTTCGCAGAGGGCGGAGATCGTCGCCGCGGCGATGTCGGAGTAGGCCAGCCCGGCATCCGCCGGCGTCACGATGCGCTTGAGCTGCTGCACGCCCACCTGGAAACGCCGGTCGTTGGCCCAGCGGCGGGCCAGGTCGAGGATGTCCTGCTCGTGCTCGACGCGGGCCAGGACGGCGGCCAGTTCCGCGGTCATTTCGTCTGCCGGCGGCAGAGGGCGGTAGAAATCCGGCGAGAGCACCGAATCGAGAAGCAGCGTCCGGCGTGCGAGGTGCGCCGCCAGCCCCGGCGCGCTGCCCATGATGGTGGCCAGCAATTCGAGCAGGGCGGGATTGGCCTTGAACAGCGAGAAGAGCTGAACGCCGGCCGGCAGGTTGCTGAGGAAAAGATCGAAGTTCAGCAGCGCCTGGTCGGGGGCGGCAGTGCCGCCCAGTTCCTTGAGCAGCCCCGGCATCAGTTCGGTGAGCAGCTCTCGGGCGCGAGCGGTCGCGGTTGAGCGAAAGCGGCCGTGGTGCCAGCGTCGCACGATGCCGGCCGCGGCGGACGGATCGCGGAAGCCCAGAGACTTGAGGGTCTCCAGCGTGCCCGGATCGTCGTCGGTGCCGGTGAAGACCAGGTTGCCGCCGGGCCCGGCAAGGCTCGGCGCCTCCTCGAAGAGATTGGCATAGTGGCTTTCCACCAGCCGCAGCGTCTGGAGCAGCGCTTCCTCGAACGCGGCAGAGGTATCGTAGCCCAGGAAGGTCGCGAGCGCGGCCACGCCGGCCTCGTCGGCTGGGATGGAATGCGTCTGGCGGTCGTCGATCATCTGCAGGCGATGCTCGACCCGGCGCAGAAAACCGTAGGCTTCGGTCAGCTCGTCGGCAGCTTTCACCGTGATGTGACCGGCGGTGGCCAATGCCTGGAGCGTGTTGCAGGTGACGCGGCCCCGCAGCGAGGGATTGCGGCCGCCGAAGATGAGCTGCTGTGTCTGGGCGAAGAATTCGATCTCGCGGATGCCGCCACGACCCAGCTTCACGTTGTGGCCGAGGACCTTGATCGTGCCGCCGCCGCGATGGGCGTCGATCTGGCGCTTGATCGAATGGATATCGTGGATCGCCGCGAAATCGAGATGCTTGCGCCAGATGTAGGGCGTCATGCCGGCGACGAAGGCCGCGCCGACGGCCTCGTTGCCGGCGACAGGGTGCGCCTTGATCATCGCGGCCCGCTCCCAGTTCTGGCCGACGCTCTCGTAGTAGAGGTCGGCGGCCTGAACCGACATCGCGAGCGGTGTCGACCCGGGATCGGGCCGCAACCGGAGATCGGTTCGGAAGATGTATCCGTCGGCCGAGGTCTCCGACATGAGCTGCACCAGCAACCGGGCGGCACGCACGAAATGGCGCGAAAGTTGCTCGTTTCCGGCCAGGGCCGGTGCGTCGCGGTCGTAGAGCAGGATGAGGTCGATGTCGCTCGAGTAGTTGAGCTCGCCGGCTCCCAGCTTGCCCATGCCCAGTACGGTGAAGGCGGCCGCCTGCGGATCGCCGCCGAGCGCGAGCTGTCCGTCGCGTTCGAGCTGGAGCAGGATGGAATCGGTGAGGGCGCGCAGGCACCGGGACGCGAAATCGCTCAGTTCGCCCGTGATGCGGCCGAGCGGCCAGGCGCCCGCTATGTCGGCGACCGCGACGCCGAGCGCCACGCGGCGCTTGAGGCGCCGGAGCCTGACGGCGACGTCGTCGGGCGCGGCGCCGGCCGTCGAGTCCGCCTGCACCGAGGCAACCTCGGCCGTGAGGTCCGCCATCACGGCGTCGGGTCCGCGACGCCATAGATCGGTCATAAAAACCGGGTTCTGTAGGGCGGTCTCTGCAAGATAGGGGCTGTTGCCGAACAGAGCGTCGAGCAGGGCGATGCCTGATGCGTCTTCGGGTCGCGCGGCGCGTTCGTCCCAGCGCGCCCACGCCACGGCTTGCCGCTCAGGATCGTGCGGACGAGGAAGGCGGTCGGTCGAAAACCAAGACATTCAATGTGCCGGCGGGTAAATTCTCATCATCCGCGGCACGCTTGCCCAAGCGTGCCCTTATCGTCAAGGAACGGAAAGAGTCGAGTGTGGTCAGGCGGACCTACCGGTTAGTTGTACGTGTGACGGCCGGTGTCGTGCTTGCGCTGGCCGCGCTGCTCGTCGTGGCGTCCCTCCGGCTCATGGCCGGACCGGTCGACCTCGGATTCCTGAAACCCCGAATCGCCCGGCTGATCGACGTTCCGGGCAACGATGTCCATCCCGACTTCGACAGGATTTCCTTCGAGTGGAGCGGCCTCAGCCGGCCCATCCGGCTGGCGTTCACCGGCTTGCGTTTCACCAATGACCAGAAGCGGGTGATCGCGACCGTGCCCGAAGCGGCGCTGACCTTCGAGCCGCGTTCGTTCATACAAGGCATGTTGCTGCCGACGTCGATCGTCATCTCTGGACCGGAGATCGAAGCGAACATTGCGCGCGAGGGCGGAATGTTCCAGCGCATCTTCACGTCGCAGGAAGGCGGCGCGCAGGGCGCGGCAGTGTCGATCCTCGTCGACCAGTTGCTCGCGGAGCCCAACTACAAGTCTCTGATCGGCCAGCTCGATTCGGTGCTGATCGAGCGGGCGAACGTCGTTCTCCGGGACCTGAAGACAGGCCTCACGTGGACGGCGCCAAACGCCAACGCGCAACTCCGGCGCGACGCCGCCGGCGTCTTCATAACCGCCGATGCCCGCTTCGAGGGACATGGCGACCCGGTCGATCTGTCTCTTGCCGGCACCTACACACGTGATCGCAGCCGCGTCACGCTGGAGGCCAGGATCGCGGGCTTCAAGCCATGGATCTTCGCCGATCTTTCCCCGGATCTGGCCATCCTTCGCGGGGTCGACATCGCCTTGGCCGGGCGGCTTCTGATCGACGGGACCGGCGATGGAGAGATCAGGAACGTCGCTGTCGACATCAGCGGCAACAACGGCAGCGTCACCCTGCCGGGCATCCTGCCGGCGACCCATCAGGTCCATGCCATGGCGGCGCAGTTCAGCGTCGACAATGTCGAGCACACCTCGAAGATCGAACGGGTCGATTTCGATTTCGGCGCCGCCAAGGTCGTGGTCACGGGGGCGGGGCGGCGCGCCGACGAGCAACGCCATTTCGCCGGCCGCGCCGAGGTCCGGCAGATACCCGTCGACAGGCTGGGCGACTACTGGCCGCTGGGCTTCGCCGAAGGAGGCCGGCAATGGGCGCTCGCCAACGTGAGCAGCGGCACGGTCGACCTCGCGGCGGAGTTCGCGCTGAGTGCGCCCGTCGGCGACATTTCGGACATGAAGGTCGACCGGATGGCGGCCTTCCTCGACTATGGCGGCCTGAGCGTGCGCTACATGCCGAACATGCCCGAGGTCAGGGACGTGTCCGGCAAGGCCCGGTACGAGGGCGGGGCGCTGCATTTCGACGTGAAGCGTGGAAATGCGGTCAACCTCACGGTTACGGACGGCACGATCAACCTGACGGGACTCGACAAGCCTTCGCCGCAGATGGCGGCGATTCGCCTTCCGATCACCGGCTCGGCGCAGGATGTGATGCGCTTCCTGGCGCGGCCGAAGCTCGGCCTGCCCAAGGAAACGCTCTACGACTATCGCCGACTGGGCGGCAATGTCGCGGTCGACGTGTCGTTGAGCTTCCCGCTGATCAACGCGCTGACGGTCGCTGAAATCGACATCGCGGCCGATGCGCAACTCACCTCCTTCTCTTTGAAGGACGTGCTGGGTGAGGTCGATCTCACCGAGGCAACGGCCCGCGTGAAGTACGGCAATTCCGAACTGAGCGTCGTCGGGCAGGGCAAGCTCGACGGCAGCACGGTGGACGTGACCTGGCGCGAAATGTTCGCGGCCAAGGCGGCCTTTCGCCGGCGCTACGACGTGCGCGGAACGGTGCCGTCCTCGATCGTCGAAAAGGCGGGCTTCCCCTCCATCGAGCCTTTCGTCGTCGGCCCGGTCGGCACCATGCTCCACTACCAGGTGGCCCCCAACGGCACCGGCGATGTCTCGGGACGGTTCGACATGAAGGCGGCGAAGCTTGCCGTGACGCCGCTGGCCTGGACCAAGGAGGCCGGCGTCGACGCGCTGGCGACCATGACCCTGAAGCTTGCGGCGGGCGGCAAGATCACCACGGGCGACTTCGACGCCCGTGCCGCGACGCTGCAGACCAAGGGACAGGTTCGCTTCGGCGCGGACAGCAGCGTCCAGCAGATCGCCCTGCAGCAGGTAAAGATCGGACTGACGGACATTGCGGTCGACTGGCGTCGCCATCCCGGCGGGATCGACATCGCAGTCCGCGGACCGTCGATCGAGATGCAGCGCGTCCGCGACATGATGAATGCCCGCAACGAGGCGGCGGCGCGCGAGCCCAAGGGTGCGGCCTCGGTTTCGCGGACGAGCACCAAGGCCAGCGTCCAGATCCAGAACGTCGTGATGAAACGGGGCTCACTCGGCTATCTAAACGGTCGCCTGGAGTTCGTCGGCGACCGGGTGGCATTGGCCGATATCACCATGGGCGGGGGC
>JAKFVZ010000159.1 GCA_021732965.1 Reyranella sp. | reverse complement strand
GGTCAGCTCCTCCTGGAGCTGCATGACATTGTCGTTGGCCTTGAGTTGCGGATAGTTCTCCATCAGGGCGAGCAGCCCGTGCGTCGCCTGGCTGAGCGCGGCCTCCGCCGGCCCCGATTGAGCCGGGTTGCCGGCTGCCGCGACCGCGTTGTTGCGCGCCTGGATCACCTTGGTGAGCGTCTCCTGCTCATAGGCCATCGCGTCCTTCACCACCTGAACCAGGTTGGGAATGAGATCGTGCCGGCGCTTCAGCTGCACGTCGATCTGGCTCCACGCGGTCTGCGCCTGGTTGCGGCCGCCGACGAGGCCGTTGTAGACGGCGATCAGCCACAGGCCGATGGCGACGACGATGCCGAGGAAGATCCATGAGCTCATGCCAGTTCTCCTTTGCCGCGGCGCCCAGTCTAGTCATGATCGTGGCCGCCCGGGAGGAATAACGATGGAAACGTCAGAACTGCTGAAGTCTTTCTGCTCGGCCGTCGAGCGCCGCGACGGCAAGGCGTTCGCAAGCCTTTTCACCGAGGATGCGGTCTATCACGACGTATTCTACGGCGACTTCGTGGGCCGCGAGAAGATCGCCGCGATGATCGACGACTGGTTCCACCGCACCGCCCAGGACTTCCGCTGGGACATGCACCGGCCGGTCAGCGACGGAAAGATGCTCTACGCCTACTACACGTTCAGCTACGTCTCGAAGCTGCCGGGCGCCGAGGGCAAGCGCGTGGGTTTCGAGGGCTGCTCGATGATGCAGCTGCGCGACGGGCTGATCCTCGACTACCGCGAGGTGGCAAACGTCGGGCCGGCCTTCGTCGAACTGGGTTTCGCACCCGAGCGCACGTCCAAGATCCTCGCCAAGGAAGGCGCGCACCTGCGGGCCCAGCCGGAGTGGAAACGGCACATCAGCTGACTCTCGGGATTACTCTCTTCCCCTTTGCGGACTCCGCAAAGGGGAAGTGCCCTCGTCTTACGAGGGCGATGGGGTCATGACCCCTCCGTCGCGTATAACGCGACACCTCCCCATCTGAATGGGGAGGAGGAGACTAGTCGCGCAACAGCTCGTTGATCGAGGTCTTGGAGCGGGTGCGCTCGTCGACGGTCTTCACGATCACGGCGCAGTAGGTCGAGGGACGGTCAGGACCGCCGCCGATGTTGCCGGGCACGACCACCGAGTACGGCGGCACCTTGCCGATGTGGATCTGGCCGGTGGCGCGGTCGACCACCTTGGTGGTGGCGCTGATGAACACGCCCATCGACAGCACCGCGCCGGTACCGACGATCACGCCCTCGACGACCTCGGAGCGGGCGCCGATGAAGCAGTTGTCCTCGATGATGACCGGGTTGGCCTGCAGCGGCTCGAGCACGCCGCCGATGCCGACGCCGCCCGAGAGGTGGCAGTTCTTGCCGATCTGGGCGCAGGAGCCGACCGTCGCCCAGGTGTCGACCATGGTGCCGGTGTCGACATAGGCGCCGAGGTTGACGAACGACGGCATCAGCACGACCGACGGGGCGATGTAGGAGCCGCGACGCACGATCGACCCGGGCACCGAGCGATAGTTCGCCTTGGCGAAGCGGGCGGCGTCCCAGCCGGTGGTCTTGAGCGGCACCTTGTCGAACCAGGGGGCGGCGCCCAGCCCGGGGAACGACGCGCCGCCGTCCATCGGCACCGAATCGTAGAGGCGGAACGACAGCAGCACGGCCTTCTTCAGCCACTGGTTCACGAGCCACTCGTCGCCGAACTTCTCGGCGGTGCGGTAGGTGCCGTCGTCGAGGCCGGCGATCGCCGTCTCGACCGCGTCGCGGACTTCGCCCTTGGTGGCGCTGTTGATCCCGTCCCGCGCTTCCCACGCGGCATCGATGGTGGCCTGCAGTTGCTTGCTCATTATCCCCTCGGAATTCTGCCGCGGGACCTTATATGCTGCATGCGATGGCCTTCAAGCTTCCAGAATCGGTGCTGGTGGTGGTCCATACGCCCCGGCTGGACGTGCTCGTCCTGGAGCGAACGGGAACCGGCCTATGGCAGTCCGTGACCGGCTCGCGGGAGCTGGACGACCCCGACCTCGAGGCAACGGCCCGCCGCGAGTTGCGGGAGGAGACCGGCCTGGCGGTCGGGACGCTCTCCGACTGGCGCCAGACCAACCGCTACGAGATCTGGCCGCAGTGGCGCGGCCGCTACGCGCCGGACGTCACTCATAATGTCGAGCATGTCTTCGGCTTCCAAGTGCCGGAGCGGACCGTGGCGACCCTCGACCCGACCGAGCACGTCGCCCAGCTCTGGTTGCCCTGGCAGGAGGCCATGCAAAAGGTCTTCTCGCCTACCAACCGGGACGCCATCTGGCAGCTCCAGCGGCGTATCCCAATTCGTTGACATGTGATGCACATGTGATTATCCTTTTCACATGTCGACGATGATCCAGATCCGCAACGTGCCCGACACGCTGCATCGCCGGCTCAAGTCGCGAGCGGCTTTGGCCGGCATGTCCCTGTCCGATTATCTGCTGCATCAAATCCGGGAAGTGGCCGAACGGCCAACGATCGAGGAGATGCGTGCTCGATTGGCGCGCCGGTCGACCGTCACGTTGTCTGTCGATACGGCGGACGCCGTGCGCGCCGAACGCGACAGCAGGTGATTGTCGTCGACGCTTCGGCCTTGCTCGAGGTCCTCTTGCGAACTCCCCTCGGCGTAGAAGTGGAAGCCCGCTTGCTGGGCACGTCCGAGATGCTGCATGCGCCGCATCTGCTCGATGCGGAGATCGCGCAGGTCATTCGCCGATTTACCTTGTCCGGCGAAATCGATGAGGAACGGGGACGGGTCGCCCTGGAAGATTTTATGGCGTTGCCCATTCACAGGCATCCGCACGATTTCCTTTTGCCGCGCGTCTGGACGATGCGAAACAACTTCAGCGCCTACGATGCGATGTACGTCGCCTTGGCTGAGGTGCTCGATGCTTCTCTCGTCACCCATGATCGACGGCTGGCCCTTGCGGCTCGTCGGTACACGCTGGTCGAACTCGTATGAGCGTCCAATCCATGAGTAGTTCCGGCCGTGAAGCCTCGAAGCTCGGCCAGGTCAGCTGGGCGCTGTTCGACTGGGCCAACCAGCCCTTCTTCACCATCATCACCACCTTCATCTTCGCGCCCTACTTCGCCAACGTGCTGGTGGGCGATCCGGTGAAGGGCCAGTCGGCCTGGGCGTTCACGCAGTCGGCGTCGGGCATCCTGATCGCGCTGATGAGTCCGTTCCTCGGCGCGATGGCCGATGCCGGCGGCCGTCGCAAACCCTACATCCTCTTCTTCCAGCTTCTGCTCGTCGCGGGATGTGGCGGCCTCTGGTTCGCCTATCCGAACCGCTCCGACCTCATCCTGCCGATCAGCTGGGCGGTCATCCTGGCCACGATCGGCGCCGAAATGTCGATCGTGTTCAACAATTCCCAGCTGCCCAACATCGTGCGCCCCGAGCGCATGGGCTGGCTGAGCGGCTTCGGCTGGGGGCTGGGCTATTGCGGCGGCCTCGTCTCGCTGATCGTTGTGCTCGCGGTGTCGATGCCTTCGATGTTCGGCCTGTCGGCGGGCGACGGGCCGCTGTTCGGCCTCGACGTGCCGAGCCATGAACTGGAGCGCCTGGTGGGTCCGGCCTCGGCGCTGTGGATCGCGATCTTCGTGCTGCCGATGTTCCTGTTCACGCCCGACTCGGCCGGCGCGCGGCGCCAGCCCCTGCTGGTCGCGGCGCGCGAAGGCGGGCGTTCGCTCCTGGCGACGCTGAAGCGTGTTCCGCGCTTCGGCAACGTGCTGCGCTATCTCATCGCTTTCATGCTCTACAATGACGGGCTCGCCGCCATCATCGCCTTCGGTGGCGTCTATGCCGCCGCGACCTTTGGCTGGAGCACGGTGACGCTCGGCATCTTCGGCATCATCCTGACCGTGTTCGCGATTCCCGGCGCCTTCCTCGGCGGCCGGCTCGACGACTGGATCGGCAGCAAGCGCACGATCCAGTTCGCCATCGCCGGCGTTATCGTGGCGACCCTGGGCATCGTCAGCGTTACCGCGACGCACGTTCTCTTCGTGGTGCCCGCCGATCCGATCAGCCCGACGCGCGGCCTGTTCGGCTCGCTGCAGGAGAAGGTCCTGATGGGCTTCGCGCTGATCCTGGGCTTCTGCATGGGGCCGATGCAGGCGGCCAGTCGCACGATGGTGGGCCGCATCGCGCCCCCGGGCATGACCGGCGAGTTCTACGGGCTGTTCGCGCTATCCGGCCGGGCCACTGCCTGGATGGCGCCGCTGGCCATCGGCATCGTCACGGCCGCCTCGGGTTCGACCCGCATCGGCATGGCGTGCGTCCTGTTCTTCCTGGTGGTGGGCTTCATCCTGCTGTGGAAGGTCCGGGAGGAGCGCGCGACCGTCTGAACGCGCGCTCCAGCGGATCAGCCCTTCCGCGCCGCCTCGATCTTCGCGACGTCGATCTTCTGCATGCCCATCATGGCGTCGAAGGCACGCCGGGCTTCGTCGCCGCCGGCCGCCATCGCGTCGGTCAGTGCGCGCGGCGTGATCTGCCACGACAGGCCCCATCTGTCCTTGCACCAGCCGCAGGCGCTCTCCTGGCCGCCATTGCCGACGATGGCGTTCCAATAGCGGTCGGTCTCTTCCTGGTCGTCGGTGGCGATCTGGAAGGAGAAGGCCTCGGTCTGCTTGAAGACCGGGCCGCCGTTGAGCCCCAGACACGGGATGCCCAGCACCGTGAACTGCACCGTCAGCACGTCGCCCTTCTTGCCCGACGGATAGTCGCCGGGCGCCTTGTGGACGGCGGTCACGGCGCTGTTGGGAAAGGTGGCGGCGTAGAAGCGCGCCGCTTCCTCGGCATCCTTGTCGAACCAGAGGCAGATCGTGTTCTTGGCGGTTGCCATTGCCATCCCCTCAGACGTCGAGGATCGGCGAGAAGCCGCCATAGATCATGCGCTTTCCATCGAAGGGCATCTGATGGTCCTTCATGCGCGGATCCCCCATCATCTTCTTCCAGCCGTCGTCGCGGACCTGCCTGGAAGGCCATTCGATCCACGAATAGACGATCTTCTCGTCGGGCGTGGCCTTCACCGCGCCCTTGTAGTCGGTGACCTTGCCGTCCGGCACGTTGTCGCCCCAGGTCTCGACGATGCGGAGCGCGCCGTAGTCCTTGAACACGGCCGCGGCCTTCTTCGCCATATCGAGATAGGCCTGCTTGTTGCCGGCCGGCACCGCCGCGACGAAGCCATCGACGTAGCCGGTCGTGGAACCCGTCTTGCCGGCCTCGTCGAGGATCGGCGTGAAGCCGGCGACGATCATGCGCTTGCCGTCGAACGGCATGTCCATCTTCTCCATGCGCGGGTCGCTCATGAGCTTCTGATGGGCCGCGTCGGCCACTTCCTTGCTGGGATATTCGATCCACGAGAAGACCACGACCTCGCCGGGCGTGGCCTTCACGGCGCCCTTGAAGTCGGTGAGCTTGCCGTCCGGCACGTCGTCGCCCCAGGCCTCGACCTGGCGGGTGGCGCCGAATTCCCTGGCGATCGGCGAGAAGTCCGCGGCGGCCTTGCGATAGGCTTCCTTCTTGTCGGCGGGCACCGGCAACACGAATCCCTGCACGTAGCTCATGGCGGCCGTCCTTTCGGTTGATTTCGGAATGATGGGTTGATATCAACGTAATTACACCATGTCAAAGAATTCGAACGCCACGTTCCAGACGACGGTACACGTCTACAATCACTGCCTTTGCTTCGCCGCGCAGCGCGCCGCGCGCGCCCTGGCGCGACGGTTCGACGAGGCCTTGTCACCGCTTGGTCTCACCAGCGGCCAGTTCTCGCTGCTGACGTCCCTCAATCAGCCGGAAGCACCGTCGATGGGCTCGATCGCCGCGCTGCTGGTGATGGATCGCACGACGCTCACCGCCAACCTGAAGCCGCTGGAGCAGCGCGGCTGGGTCGAGATCGCGATCGATCCGGCCGATCGTCGCGTGCGGCGGCTCATCCTGACGGCGGACGGCCGCCGGGTGTTGCAGTCGGCCATGCCCGTCTGGGTGGACGTGCATGGCGAGATCGACAGGTCGATGACGGTATCGGACGGCCGCAGCTTGCGCCGCGGCCTGCGGGCGCTGGCGTGACCCGTCAGGCCGCGAGCATGGCGACGCCGGCCGCCACGACCGGCAGGGCGACCAGCGCGAAGAGGGTTTGCGTCGCGGTGATGCCGGCCATCAGCGGCGCGTCGCCGC
>JAKFVZ010000296.1 GCA_021732965.1 Reyranella sp. | reverse complement strand
CAAGGGCCAGCACCCACGCCGCGAGCACACCGAGCGTGGCGGCCGCCAGCAGGACCAGATGCTGCCTATGATCGAGATCGGCGTAGCCCGAGCCAATGCGGCGTCGCCAGCCGTCAGGCTTCGGTTCGCCCGGCGGTGCGCCGATGCAGTGCAGCAAGGCGAGCAGCACCGAGAAGGCCGCGCCGCCCGCGCCGACGGCGATGGCAAGCGGCAGCCGGTCCCAGGTCGTCGGGATGCTGGCGATGATCAGCAGCACCAGCACGAAGAACATTTCCCCGCGCGGCATCCATCGCATCGCGGCGCCGACCGTGACGGCGGCGATCACCGTGAGGGCCAGCAGGACACCCAGCACCGCGAGAGGGGCGTGAGAGGCGGACCAGGCCATGGCCACCGCGATCGCGATCACCAGCCCGGCGCCCGCGACGGCCTGGCTCTCGACGCGACGTTTCGCGGGTTCGCCGTGGCCGTAGAGCATCGCCAGCCCGCCGAATGCGGCATAGACGGCGAGATCGAGGCGGCCGATGGCCTCGAGCGCCAGCAGCGGCAGGCCGACCGCCGCCGCGACGCGAATGGCCGCCTCGATGTCGTGACGATGGATATCGGCCAGAAATTTACGCATCACGCTTTGTACTCGTGAATCGCCCGGAAGGATTGACCATGCCCTATCAAGATCTGCGCGCCTTCCTGACGGCCCTGAAGAACGCGGGGGAACTCGTCGATATCGCACGGCCCGTCTCTCCCAAATATGACATCGCGAAAGCCTTGGCCAAAGCCAGTGCGATGCAGGGGCCGGCGCTCATGTTCACGCAGACGGGAACAGACTTCCCGCTGGTGGCCGGCGTCTACGGCAACCGCCGCCTCGCGCTGCTGGCGTTCGAGGCGACCGAGCAGACCATTCACGAAAAGGTGCTCAAGGGGATCAACGACCCGATTGGCCCGGTCGATTTCAAGGGTCCACCGCCGTGCCAGGAAGTCGTGCTGACGGGCGATGCGATCGACGTCACGAAGCTGCCGGTGCCGATCTACAGCCCCAAGGATGGCGGCCCCTACATCACCGCCGGCATCGTCGTGTCCGAGAATCCCGAGACCGGCATTCCCGATATCGGCAATTACCGCTTCCAGATCCATGGGCCGAAGGAGATGGGCGTGTTCTCCGCGTCGAACCATCGCTTCGGCAAGAACATGGCCCACGCCATCGCCATGGGGAAGGAACTGCACGGCGCCGTCGTCATCGGCGTCGATCCGCTGACCATGTATTCATGCCAGGTCCAGTCGAGCGATTCGACCAACGACTGGTTCGTCGCCGGCGGCCTGCGCGGCGCGCCGGTCGAACTGGCCACGACCGTCAGCAACGGGCTGAAGGTGCCGGCCTGGGCCGAGATCGTGATCGAGTTCACCGTCGATACCAAGGCCGAGAAGATGGAAGGCCCGCTCGGCGAGTACACCGGCTACTACACGCCGCCCTCCATGAAGCCGGTCGCCCGCATCACCGCGATCACGCACCGCAAGGGCGCGATCTTCCAGGGGCTGCTGACCGGCAAGCCGATCACCGAGAACCATGTGCTGAAGCAGATCCCGTTCGAGGCTTCGATCCTGCGCCAGTTCCAGGCCCAGTTCCCGACGATCTCGGACATCTCGATCAACAGCTCGGGCGGCGTGCAGACCTATGTCGTGATCGCCATGAAGCCGCGCTACGCCGGCGAGGCGCGCCACGCGATCCTCGCGGCGATGGCGAGCAACCTGCACCCGAAATGGGTGATCGTGGTCGATCCCGACATCGACATCCGCAACTCGGCCGAGGTCGAGTGGGCGCAGTCGTTCCGCGTGAAGCCCAGCCAGGACGTCTTCATCGTCGACCGCACCGCCACCGCACCGCTCGATCCCTATACCGACGGCGCCTATTCGTCCTCGGTTGGCATCGATGCGACCCGGCCGTTCGGCGAGGAATTCCCCGACGTCTCGGAAGTGCCGGGCTGGAAGGAGTTCGACCTGCCGGAACTGGAGGCCGCCATCCGCAAGTAGCGGCCGGCGACCGGGCTTGGCGCGACCGCCGTTTTGCGCGACAGTCCGCGCACAAACGGGAGGAAACCAATGACCAACCAGAACCGCCGCGGCTTCGTCCGCGCCACGGGCGCCGCTGCCGCGCTCGCCACCCTGGGACTCGCCGGCCGTGCCGGTGCACAGGGTACCCAGCCGCTCGAGAACGTGCGCATCATCACCGGCTTTCCGCCGGGTGGCACGTCCGACACGCTGTGCCGCCGCGTCGCCGAGGGGCTGAAGGGCACGGCCTATACCAAGGCGGCCATCGTCGAGAACAAGGCCGGCGCCGGCGGCCAGATCGCCATCCAGTCAATGAAGGGCGCGGCGACCGACGGCAGCGTCATCCTGCAGACGCCCGCGTCGATGCTGATGATCTATCCGCACATCTACAAGAAGCTGGCGTACGACGCCTTCACCGACGTGACGCCGGTGACGCTGGCCTGCGTCTTCGACTTCGGCTTCTGCGTCGGGCCGGCGGTTCCCGAGAGCGTGAA
The DNA here is from genome assembly GCA_021732965.1 of Reyranella sp. Taxonomy (GTDB): domain Bacteria; phylum Pseudomonadota; class Alphaproteobacteria; order Reyranellales; family Reyranellaceae; genus Reyranella. The sequence continues at coordinate 3,709 of JAKFVZ010000296.1, read as the reverse complement.
GAACATTCCCGAGTTCCTGGCCTGGTGCAAAGCCAACCCGGACAAGGCCAATTACGGCTCGCCGGCGGCTGGCTCGGTTCCGCATTTCATCGGCGTGCTGCTGGGCCAGGCGGCCGGCATCGAGCTGAAGCATGTTGCCTATCGCGGCACGCAGCCCGCCGTGCAGGACATGGTCGGTGGCCAGATCCAGGCCGTGTCGGGCCCGGTCGGCGAGTTCACCCAGCAGGTCGCCGCCGGCAAGGCGCGCCTTCTCGGCGTCTCGGGCGCGACCCGCAGCCGCTTCGCGCCCAACGTCCCGACCTTCGCCGAGCAGGGCTACAAGGACCTGGTCTTCTCCGAATGGTTCGGCTTCTTCGCGCCGGGCGGCACGCCTGCCCCGGTCGTCATGCGTTCCAACGAGGCGCTGCGCGTGGCGCTTGCCCAGAAGGACGTGATCGACGGCCTCGCCGTCATGGGCCTCGAGGTGAAGTCCTCGACGCCGCAGGAACTCGCGACGCTCCTGAAGCAGAGCTACGACCGCTGGGGCCCGATCGTGAAGAAGATCGGGTTTACAGCGGATTCCTGACCTCGGTCGATTGAAGTTAAACCCGCTTCGCGTCGTCGCGCGCATAGGTCGCGACGGCGCGGTCGACCAGCGTCTTGCGGTCGATCTTGTTCGTGCCGGCGAGCGGCAGTTCGTCGACGAACCAGACCGCGCGCGGATGGGCGTAGGCCGGGCCGTTGTCGAGCGCGAAACGGCGCAGGGCCTCCTCGGTCGGTGACGTGCCGGGCTTGCGGACCACGAAGGCGACCGGGAGCTGGTACTTGATCTCGTCCGGCACCGGCACGACGCAGGCCTGCGCCACGTCGGGATGCTGGCCCAGCAGCTTCTCGACCTCGCCGGGATAGACGTTCTCGCCGCCGCACTGGAACATGTCGTCGGCGCGGCCGACGAAGAAGACGAAGCCGTTCTCGTCGCGGCGCATCACGTCGCCGGTATCGTACCAGCCGTCGATCAGCCGCTTCTTCGTGTCGGTCTCGCGGTTGAGATAGCCGCTCATCAGCGCCGGCGTGCGGATGTGCAGCACGCCCTGCGTCGCGCCGGTCTCGGCGCCGCCGACGAACTTCACCTCGATGTTCTTGCGCGGATAGCCCAGCGCGCCCATCGGCTTCGGTATGCCGTCGGGATGCGGGCCGAAGCCCAGCGGACCCGACTCGGTGGTGCCCCAGCTGTTCGCCGTCTCGGCGTTGGGGAACATCCGGTGCATCTGCTCGAAGAACTCCGCCGTCGAGGGCGCGGAGCCGGTGACCGCCGTGGTGACGCAGCCGAGATCGGCCTTGGCCAGTTCCTCGGTCTCGCGCATCACCAGCGCCAGCATGGTCGGCACCGAGGTGATCATGGAGACGCGATTGCGGTCGATGGCGCGGATGAAGCCGCGGGCGGTGAAGTTGGTCATCAGTACGATGGTGCCGCCGTTGATCATCACCAGCTTGGCGCTGAACAGGCCGTTCATGTGGAACAGCGGCGCGGCGATGATGACCTTCTGCCCTTCGATACCGGGACGCTGCTCGGGTGTGGCGCCGGTCGCCCAGATGTAGCCGCCATGCGTCAGCGGCACGCCCTTGGGCAGGCCGGTCGAACCGGAGGTGTAGAGGATCATGGCGACTTCCTCCGGCGCCATGTCGACGGCATCGAACGCACCGGGATCGAGCAGGCTGTCGAGCTGCTCGATCGCCACGGTCGGGACCAGCGCACTGACCAGCGGCGCGCGCTCGGCATCGGCGATCGCCAGCTTGACGACCGAGTCCTTCATGATGTGCGCCACGGTCTCGCGCGGCAGCTTGTGGTTGACGCAGACCGAGACGAGGCCGGCCGCCATGGTGGCCATGTAGAGCACGAGATAGTCGGCGCTGTTGGCCGCAACGATCGCCACGGCCTCTCCACGCTTGAGGCCGCGCTTCAGCAGGCCGCGTGCAAGGCCCGCGATGCGCGCGCGCGCCTCGCCGTAGCTCAACCGGAGCTGTTCGTCGCCCTCGGGCGAGACCTGGATGATGAAGGGCCGGTCGGCTGGCGCCTGCGGGTCGAGGATGGCAGCGAGGTTCTTGAGGCTCATGGTTCCCTGATTGCCCAACGGACGTTCTTCCTGCAAGCGACGTGCCGCGGATCAGCGCCGGCGGTGGAATTGCGAACCGCCGTACGATTGGTCGGTCGGGACGATCTCCATGAAGCTCACATCCATGCGCTGCGGCGCGCCCAGCACGAACATGACGGCCTCGGCAATGTCGCCCGGCTGAAGCGTCTCGAAGCCCTCGTAGAAGCGGCGCCGCCCTTCCTCGCGATCCTCCATCAGGCCGAGATGGGCACCGGTCTCGACGCGGCCGGGAGAGATCTCGCTCACCCGCACGCCCGTCCCGTGCAGGTCGAGGCGCAGCGTCTGGCTGAGATTGTGGATGGCGGCCTTGGTCATGGCATAGACGGGCATGCCGGGCAGGGGCGCGGTGCCCGAGGTCGAGCCCAGATTGACGATGTGGCCGAGCCCGCGAGCCGTCATGCCCGGCACCACGGCGGCCAGGCAGTTGAGCGTCCCGCGCAGGTTCACGTCCATCAGCACGTCGATGTCGTCGGGCGGGGTCTCCCACGACACGCCGCCGCGCACCGGAGCCGATGCATTGTTGACCAGCACGTCGGCATCGAGCGAGCCCAGCGCATGCAGCACGGCATCGCGATGGGAGATGTCGAGCGCCAGCGGGCGGCAACCGGTCTCCTGCGCCAGTTCGGTGAGGTCGTCGGCCGAGCGGGCGACGGCATAGACGTCGAGGCCGCCGATCCGCAGCTCGCGGACGATCGCCGCACCGATCCCGCGGCTGGCACCGGTGACGATGGCGGTGCGATAGCGATCGAGTGACACGGCTTCCTCCTTGCCCGGCGCGAACGGCCGCCTAGAGTGCCAGCATAGCGCATAGAAGAACTGGAGCGAGGCATGGCCAAGAAAGTCTTTCCGGACGGCACCGAGGTGGCGGGTTTTTATGTCCGTACCATCAAGAGCGGACCGTTCGTGTTCGTGTCGGGCACGACGTCCCTCAATGCCAAGGGGCAGGTCCAGGGCAAGGACGCGGCCCAGCAAACGACCATCACCATGCGCAAGATCGAGGCCGGCCTGAAATCGGCCGGCGCCCGCCTTGGCGACCTCGTGCGCACGACGATCTACGTGACCGACATCCGTGACATGGGCGCCGTCAGCGCGGCGCTGGGCAAGGCGCTCAAGGGCTCGGTGGTCACATCGACGCTGGTGGCCGTGAGCGCCCTTGCCGTGCCGGGGCTGCTGGTCGAAATTGAGGCCACGGCCGTCGTCGACGTCTGACGCGACCGATCTTGGAGAGTGGGATGAGTGTTAAAAGAGTTTGTTTGCTCGGCCGCCGGCAGGCGCTGGTCGGCTCGGTGGGGCTGGTGGGAACGGCGCTGGCGGCGCCGGCCATCGCCCAGCAGCGGGTGAAGTCCGGCACGGTCAATATCGAGCAGGTCCAGGTGGCGTTCTTCGGCAGCGGCAATGTCGGAAGCGGCACCCTGCACTACGAGGGCCGCAACTACCGTTTCTCGGTCGGCGGGCTCGGGGTCGGCGGTTTCGGTGTCTCCAAGTGGAGGCCTATGGCGACGTCTACAATCTGAAGGAACTGCGCCAGTTTCCCGGCGCCTACGGCCAGGCGCGCTACGGCGCGGCCTACGGCGACC
>JAKFVZ010000065.1 GCA_021732965.1 Reyranella sp. | reverse complement strand
AGACCAGGCCGTGCTGGCCGGTGCGCCGATCCTCGCGACGGGGGATTCCTTCACCTACGGGGCCGAGATCCCCGATGGCGGCAGCTGGCCCGCGCTGCTGCAGGCCGACTTGAAGCGGAAGGTGCTGAACGGTGGCGTGGTTGGCTTCGGCCTCGACCAGATCGTGCTCCACACCGAACAGCTTGTGGCCCGGGACAGGCCCGGCCTTCTGGTGGTCGGCTTCATCGCCGACGATCTGCGGCGCAGCGAGTATCGCCGCCTGTGGGGCAAAGAAAAGCCGTACTTCGACCTGGTCGACGGCAATCCCGTCCTGCGCAACGTGCCGGTCTCGCCCGATGCGACCATCCCCTGGGACCTGCGCGTGCTGCGCGACGTGTTCGGCTGGTCCGCCCTGCTCGAGACGATCATGCGGCGGGTGGGCGATCCCTATGAATGGCAGGCGGCGGGAGTCCGTGTCCTGCCGCGCGGGGCGGGCGAGGCGCTCGCCTGTCCGCTGATGGAGCGGCTGGCGGGGCTCGGCCTTCCGACCCTGGTCGTGGGTCTCTACGCGCCGCCGGTCTGGAACCTCGATCCGCGTCCGCCCTGGATCGTCGACGAGATCCGCCAGACCCGGGCCGTCCTCGCCTGCGCGGCCAAGGCCGGCATGGGCACGCTCGACACCTACGAAACGATCGATCGAGCCGCGAAGGATCCAGGCAAGGCCGCGATTTTCTTCAATTTCCACATGTCGGTGGAGGGCAACCGGCGCATCGCGGCGGCCATTGCCGACGCGATCAGGAGCGGCGCGGCCCGGCGCGCGAGCCCGTAGCTACTTCCGCCAGCGCGACACCAGGAACTGCGCCCCCACGACGATGCCGGCATAGGCGGCCACGCACAGCGCGAGCAGGACGATGTCGATGAGGGACGGGGCCTGCAGGAGCGCCATGATCCGGTCGCCCATCAGCGACACCACGATGAGGCCCGGCAGCATCCCGAAGAGTGTTCCGACGATGAAATCGGCGAACCGGATGCCGCTCGCGCCGAGCGCCAGATTGGTGAGCGTCCCCGGCGCGGCCGGCACGATCCGCAGCCCGACGACGACGAGCACGCCGTGTTCCTTCGCCGCCCGGAGAACGGGTTGCACCCTCGGGCCGAAGTTGCGGGCGACCGCGTCCTTGCCGAGAAGCGCGCCGATGAAATAGGGCGCCCAGCCGCTGAAGAACACGCCGACGGCGGAGTAGGCAAAACCGGTCCAGCCGCCGAAGACGGTCGCCGTCGCCAGGATCACGCCGTGGATCGGGAAGACGACCATGCCTGCGATCAGGAACGCCGCCACGACCACGGCCGGCGCCCACGGATGGCCGCGCGTTTCCGCGAGCCACCCGCCGATCTTCTCGGGTGTGACGATGCCCAGCGAACCGACGGTCCACCAGGCCGCGGCGATCCCGGTGATGACGACCAGAAGGACAGCAACGGCGAGCAGGAAGCGAAGGCGCATGTCGGGACGGCTCGGGGCGGACGGGTTACGGCTGGGAGCCGAAGACGAAGCGCTTGTCGAGCCGGTACTTCGCCCAGTAGCCGATGGCGAGGCCGATCACGCCGCCCACGTAGCGCATGGTCGTCGTCTGGAACGTGTACCAGAAGGCCAGCTCTACCGCCCAGAAGATCGCCGTCGTCGCGATGCCCATGGCGGCATAGAGCAGGAACGTCATGAAGTCGTGGGTGGGGGAGGCCGGCCGGTAGGCGAAGATCAGGCGCTTGTCCCAGGTGTACTTGATGATCAGGCCGACGCCCGTGCCCGCGATCATCGAATAATAAAGGCCGGTGCCGCCCATGAGGCGCCAGACGACCTCCTGGCTTGCAACGTTTCCCAGCGTTGCAACCAGCGCCCCCGCCAAATATATGACAACCAGATTCATCGACGTCGGCAATATATACAGGTCACGGGATCAAGGGGGAATTACGTGCCACGCCCGATGAACAGGATCCTTTTCGTGGTCCTTCTGGCGCTGATCGGCGTCTGCCTTCTGTTCAAGGCGGCCGAAAGCGTCAATCGCCTCCTGTCGACGGACATGGTCGCGGTCGCATTCGCCGAGGGCGGCGACGATGCTTATTACTATCTGACCATCGCCCGCAACGCCGCCCGGGGCGCCGGCATCACCATCGACGGGGTGGAGTGGACGTCGGGCATCCAGCCGCTCTGGGCTCTCCTCTGCGCCATCGCCTATCTGGCCGGTTCCGACCGGGCGGCCTTCGCGATCCTCTACCTGGCAAGCTACGCCTTCTGGATCGGCGGCGCCGTTCTGCTCGTCCTGTTCGTGCAGCGCGCGACGCGCCTGCCTTTTCCCATCCTGGCCATCCCGCTGGTCGCGGGCCTGTTCCTCTGGGACCGACAGCTCAACGAGCTCTATGTGAACGGCATGGAGAGCGGTCTCTATATTTCCGCCCTCCTGCTGTTCCTGGTGATCGCGCAGCGCAGCGCCGGAACGGCGGTTCGCGCGCCCAGTCTCCGGCACGCCGCGATGATGGGGCTGAGTGCCGGCATCCTCATGCTCGCGCGCAACGATGGCGTCTTCGTTTGCGCCTTCGTGATGCTGGCCCTCCTGATCGCCGATCGCTCGCGGGCGCGCTTCTACGAGCTGGTGATCGCGGGCTTGATCGCCTGCATGCTCGTGCTTCCCTGGATTGCCTACTGCTACTGGGTGGCGGGCCTGTTCGTGCCCCAGAGCGGCGTGGCGACCTCGGTGGCGCTGCGCCCGTTCACCCATCCGGCCGACACGATCCGGGCCTTCATCGTCTCCTTCGTCCCGCTCCTGTTCGTCCGCATGAGAGGATTCCTCACCGAGCCACCGATGGTGGGCGGCGTACTGGCGGTGCTCCTGACCGTCGGATTGCTGGTCGCTGTGTTCCACCCGCGATCCCGGCTGGCGGAGGCGCCGACGCGCCTCGTCCTGCTGGCCCTTGCGGCGTCGAACGTCGTGCTGCTCGCCTACTATCCGCTGGTCAGCTCCGCGGTCCAGTTCTACGAGCGCTACTTCGGTCCGGTGAAGCTGCTGATCGTCATCCTGCTGTCGCTGGTGATCGTCGCCGCGGCGAGGCGGTTCGAAGCGTCGAAGGTATTCGCCGCCACCGCCTCCGCGGTCCTGGTCGCCGCCATCCTGTCCAATGCCTACTGGATCGCCGAGCCCTGGGGCGTGCCATACCGGGGCTACTTCGGTTCCTCGGCTCACGCGCTCGCCCGGTCGCCGTTCATGACCGACGGGTCGCGCATCGGCATGATGGAGTCGGGCCGCTTCGGCTTCATGCTGCCCGACCGCGTCGTGAACCTGGACGGCAAGATGCGGGTTCCCGCCCTGCGTGCCCTGCAGCAGGGCAGGCTCGATGAAGAGATCCAGCGCGGCAACTTCGATTACATCCTGCTGAACATCTTCGACGAGGCCTTCTTCGACCAGCGCGCGCCGGCCTGGCGCCAGCGCTACGTCCCGGCCGGCAAGCTCGGCACGCTCGCCGTGTTCAAACGCAAGCCGCAGTAACCTACTGCGGCCAGCCGAGCTCGATCTCGACGACGACCGGCTTGACCTGCCGCATGGCGCTGTCGGTCGACAGGAACTCGACATCGCCGTTGACCTTGTCGAGCGCGTCGCCGGGTGCATCCTTCGGTGGATCGAAGCGCAGGGAGAGGTTGCAGCCGCCCACCGGCTTGTCGAGGCGTCCGCCGTCCCAGCTGTTGCTGTAGCCGCCGAGGTCCCAGCCGAAGCCGGTCAGGGTGAAGGGCTTGCCGTTCATCGTCTCGACCTCGGCGAGCGTCGCGCCGTTGGCGACCGGTTTGTCGAGGCCAGCCACGGCGACCGGCCAGGTCGAGCCGTTGCGGATGATCACCACGTTGGGGCGCGCGTAGGCGTCGTGCCACAGGATGTCGATGCGCTTCTCCGGGTCCTTCGCGAAGATGGCGGTGCCGGGCTCCGTGTTGCCCTCGCCGACGGGAATGTTCGTGCGTTCGACGTTCTCGGCACCGAAGATGCGCGCGAGGGTGCGTTCGTCGGCGTTGCGGGCGAAGGGGCCGGTGCAGTCCAGGACTGAAGGTGCCTGCGCCCATGCCAGCGGCGGCGTTGCGGCGACGAGGCAAAGCAGACAGGTGGCACGCAGGGCAGGAGACATTCCGCCTTCTATCACACAAGCCGTCCGGCGCGCGTTGCGACCTCGCCGGCCCGATCAGACCGGCACGGACGCCGCCATGTAGCCACGCCCGCGCTCCAGCATGCGGTGTGCGATCTCGGTCTCGCCCAGGACGATGAGATTGGCGCCGAGCTTCTCGAAATGCTCGACCGTCGCTCTCGAATGAGCCCGTGCCAGGATATCGAGGTTGGGATTGGCGGCGCGGGCCTGCTGGATGATCTGGCCGGCCTCGAAGGCCTCGGGGATGGTAACGTAGAGGCGGCGGGCACCGGCGAGGTTGATGGCGGCGATCAGCGCCGGTTCGGCCGCGTTGCCCGAGTACACTTCCGCGCCATCCTTGCGCGCCCGTTCGACGCCCGCGTCGCTCGCCTCCACGACGATCAGGTTGCTGCTGTCGCCCTTCAGGCCGGCGCCGACCATCGAGCCGACGCGCCCGTAGCCGATGACGATGTCGTGGCCGGTCAGGGTCGTCGGTGCGAAGTCGGCGGCCGGCTCGTCGGGCTTGTCGGCCGGCGCGGTGTCCTTGTGGCCACCCAGGCGCTCCAGCAATGTGAAGACGAACGGGTTCAGCATGATCGACACGATGGCGCCGGCCAGGATCAGGTCACGCGCCTCCTTCGGCACCATGTTCAGGCTGATGCCGATGCCGATCAGGATGAAGGAGAATTCCCCGATCTGCGCCAGGCTTGCCGAGACGGTGAAGGCGGTCGATCGACTGTGGCCGAAGGCGCGGACGATCAGGTAGGCGGCCACCGACTTGCCGACGACGATGATCGCGATGGTGGCGATCACCGCCAGCGGCGCGTCCACGAACACGCTCGGATTGAGCAGCATGCCCACCGAGACGAAGAACAGCACCGCGAAGGCATCGCGCAGCGGGATGGCTTCCTCCGCCGCGCGCTGGCTGAGGTCGCTCTCGCCCAGCACCATGCCGGCGAAGAAGGCGCCGAGCGCGAAGGAGACGTCGAAGAAGTAGTGCGCGCCGTAGGCGACGCCGAGTGCCACGGCATAGACGGCCAGCCGGAACAGCTCTCGCGATCCGGTGTGGGCGGTGTGGTGCATGAGCCACGGGATGAGTCGCCGCCCGACGATCAGCATGATCGCCACGAAGATCGAGACCTTGGCCAGCACGATGAGCAGCGAGAACAGGATCCGGGTGGCCGGCACGCCGGTGTCCGCCGTCGCCAGCGCCAGAGCCGGCAGGAGGACGAGGGCCAGCACCATGGCGAGATCCTCGACGACCAGCCAGCCGACGGCGATGCGGCCCCGATGGGTCTCGAGAATATGACGGTCCTGCAGGGCGCGGATCAGGACGACGGTACTGGCCACCGAGAGCGCCAGGCCGAAGACGAAACCGGCCAGCGGCGTCCAGCCGAGTATCCAGGACAGGCCGGCGCCCAACAGGGTGGCGACGGAGATCTGGCCGATGGCGCCGGGGATCGCAATGCGAGCAACCGAAAGCAGGTCCTTCAGCGAGAAGTGCAGGCCCACGCCGAACATCAGCAAGATGACGCCGATCTCGGCGAGTTCAGTGGCCAGGGCAGGGTCGGCCGTGAAGCCCGGCGTGTAGGGACCGACCATGACGCCGGCGAGCAGGTATCCAACGAGCGGCTGAATGCGCAGCCGCTGCGCGATCAGACCGAAGATGAAAGCGAGCATCAGACCCGCAGCAATCGTAGCAATGAGCGGGGTGTGCTGCTCCGGCATCCGGTATTTCTCTCCGCGAGTGAAAGGGCTCCTCCGATGTGGCGCTCATCGGCGGAAATTGCAATCTGTCTGAAGCGGATTGGGAGGATTTGAGATGACGGTATCGCGACGCAAACTCTTGGGGACTGGACTGGCGCTGACGGCAACGGCCGCCGCGGGCGCGCCCGTTCTGGCACAGAATTTTCCGACCAAGCCCATTCGCTGGATCGCGCCCTTCGCGGCCGGCGGCAACTACGACCTGACGTCCCGGCTGGTCGGCGAGGCGATGTCGCGCAATCTCGGCCAGCAGGTGCTGGTCGACAACCGGCCGGGCGCCGGCGGTCTCGTGGGCGCCGAGGCGGCGGCGAATGCGCCGGCCGACGGCTACACGGTCGTCATGGGCAGCTT
>JAKFVZ010000066.1 GCA_021732965.1 Reyranella sp. | reverse complement strand
GCCCATGCAGAGTTCGTCGCCGTAATAGATGACGGGCGCACCGGGCATCGACAGCAGCAGGCAGTTCATCAGCTCGATGCGGCGGCGGTCGCGTTCCAGCAGCGGGGCGAGGCGGCGGCGGATGCCGAGGTTCAGGCGCGCGCGCCGGTCGGTGGCGTAGGTCTCCCAGAGATAGTCGCGCTCGGAGTCCGTCACCATTTCGAGCGTCAGCTCGTCGTGATTGCGCAGGAAGATCGCCCACTGGCAGTTGTCGGGGATCTGCGGCGTCTGGCGCATGATGTCGGTGATCGGGAAGCGGTCCTCACGCGCCAGCGCCATGTACATGCGCGGCATCAGGGGAAAGTGGAACGCCATGTGGCATTCGTCGCCCTGGCCGAAATATTCCTTGGTGTCCTCCGGCCACTGGTTGGCCTCGGCGAGCAGCATGCGGCCGGGATAGGCACGGTCGATCTCGGCGCGGATCTTCTTCAGCACCTCGTGCGTCTCGGGCAGGTTCTCGTTGTTCGTGCCCTCTCGCTCGACGAGATAGGGCACCGCGTCGAGCCGCAACCCGTCGATGCCCAGGTCGAGCCAGAAGTGCATGACGCCCAGCACAGCCTCGAGGACGGCGGGATTGTCGAAGTTGAGATCGGGCTGGTGCGAGTAGAAGCGATGCCAGAAATAGGCATTGGCTTCGGGATCCCAGGTCCAGTTGGAGCGCAGCGAGTCGATGAAGATGACGCGCGTGCCGTCGTACTTCTGGTCGGTGTCGGACCAGACATAGAAATCGCGCTCGGGCGATCCCGGCGGCGCGAGGCGCGCGCGCTGGAACCAGGCGTGCTGGTCCGAGGTATGGTTGATCACCAGCTCGGTGATGACGCGAATGCCGAGCCGATGCGCCTCGTCGATCAGCTTCTTCACGTCGTCGAGCGTGCCGTATTCGGGATGCACGGCGGTGTATTCGGCGATGTCGTAGCCGTCGTCCTTGCGCGGCGACGGATAGAAGGGCAGCAGCCAGATCGTGTTGATGCCCAGCTCGGCGATGTAGGGGAGCCGTGAGATCAGGCCGGGGAAATCACCGATGCCGTCATTGTTGGAGTCGAGGAACGACTTCACATGAAGCTGATAGATGACCGCGTCCTTGTACCATTGCGGATCGGTTGCGACCGGCAGGATGGCCTTGTTGTCGGCTATGGGTGCGTTCATGAAGCCCTCCGGGGCGACAGCCGCCAGATGGCGAACGGGAGTGCGGATGGATCGAGCCGCAGATGCTGGTTCTTGCCGTGCCAGGCGAAGCGGTCGCCGCGTAGCAGGTCCTCGACCTCGAGGGCGCCGTCATCGGGTAACTTCCATTCCCACAACGGGATCTCGAAGCCCGTTTCCTGCGCGTGATGCGGATCGAGGCTGACGGCCACGAGCACCATGTCCTCGGCACCGGGCACGCGCTTGCCGTAGACCAGGATCTGGTCGTTGCCGGCGTTGTAGAAAGTGATGCCGAGATGGGTCTGCAGCGCGGGATGCGAACGGCGCAGCCGGTTGAGCATCGTGATCTCGGCAACGATGTTGCCCGGTGCCGCGAAATCACGCGGCCTGATCTCGTATTTCTCGGAGTCGAGATACTCCTCTTTTCCCGGCAACGCGGCGGCTTCGCACAGTTCGAAGCCTGAATAGACACCCCACAGGCCCGACAGAGTCGCCGCCAGTGCGGCGCGGATCAGGAATCCGGCACGGCCCGAACCTTGCAGGAAGACAGGGTTGATGTCCGGCGTATTGACGAAGAAGTGCGGGCGGAAATAGTTCGCCACCTCGGTGGTCGCCAGCTCGCGCAGATAGTCGCCGATCTCCTGCTTGCCGTTGCGCCAGGTGAAGTAGGTGTAGGACTGGGAGAAGCCGACCTTGGCCAGCCGGTACATCATCTTCGGCCGGGTGAAGGCCTCCGACAGGAACATCACGTCGGGATGGCGGCCGCGTATGTCGCCGATCATCCAGTGCCAGAACGGCAGCGGCTTGGTGTGGGGATTGTCGACGCGGAAGATGCGGACACCCTCCTCCACCCAATGCAGCACGACATCGCGCAATGCCAGCCACAACGAAGGGATGGCGTCCTTCGCGTAGAAGTCGACATTGACGATATCCTCGTACTTCTTCGGCGGATTCTCGGCGTACTTGATCGTCCCGTCGGGCCGTCGCTTGAACCAGTCCGGATGCTCGCGCAGCCAGGGGTGGTCGAGCGAGCACTGGATCGCGAAATCGAGGGCGAGTTCGAGCCCCTGCTCGCGCGCCGCCGCCACGAGACGGCGGAAATCCTCCGGCGTGCCGAGCTGGCGATGAATGGCGTCGTGGCCACCGCCCTCGCCGCCGATCGCGTAGGGACTGCCAACATCTTCGGGCCCCGGCGTCAGCGTGTTGTTCCGGCCCTTGCGGTTGGTCTTGCCGATCGGATGGATGGGCGGGAAGTAGAGTACGTCGAAGCCCATCCCGCGTATGCGCGGCAACGCCTTGATCACGTCGTCGAACGTGCCGTGCCGCCTGGCATCGTCGGTGAGTGATCGCGGGAACAGCTCGTACCAGGAGGCGAACTCGGCCTGCGGCCGCTCGACATCTAGGGGGAACGGCCCCTCGTCCGTGCGGAAGCGCCGCTCGGCCGCCCTCATCACGGTCGCCCGTGCCGCGCTCGACGTAAGATGGCCGACGGCATCGGCCGGGCTCGCACCCTTGCTCCTGGTCAGCAGCGCCGCGATCTCGGGTTGCTCGTCCAGCTCCTTGAGATAGATCGCCGCCTCGGTCAGTTCGACCGACACGTCGATACCGGCGCGATGCTTGACCTCGAGGCCGTGCGCCAGGCTGCCATACTCGTCGCGCCATGCCTCGATCGAAAAGTAGTGACGCCCGATCCGGTCCGGCGTCAGCGTCGCGCGCCAGCGGTCGTTGGCGATATGCGTCAGCTTCGCACTGCGCCGCTCATCTTCGTCAGCCGACCACCACAGGACTTCGGCCGCCAGCAGATCATGGCCATCGGCGAAGATATCCGCCTCGATCACCAGCGGGCGCCCGACAACATGCTTGGCGGCGAATACGCCGCCATTGACCGAGGGGCTGACCCTTTCGATGACGACGGGCGACAGCGCGGCTGCTGCAACGGCTTCGCGCTTGCCGGACTTCCGGCTGCTGCGGACCGGTTCGGTTGGCGTCACATCGAGCACACGGATTTCTCCCGGTTCGAGGGCTACACGGGACTTCGCATTCGTCAGGCCGAGCGCTGCCCCCGCCATGGGCGGGAGGATTCCATCGAACGGCAAAGGCCAGGCGCGAAAGGGATAGGTGTTGAGGGCGATGGCCTTGCGGCGGTCGCCATCCGTCCGCAGCAGCATCGTCACCGTGTCGGTGGGGCTGGTGAGGCTGCGCAGACCGCCACCGCCGCCCTTATCCGTCTGGCCGACCATACGGTCCACCAAGGCTGCCGCGGTTCGCAACTCATCGGCGTCAGCCCTGGCCTTGGGCACGAAGAGGCCGTCCGCGGTCACGGCGGCCACGGTCAATGCGCGCGACGCCTTACTCATCGCCGCACCGGTATCCGCCTCGAATGGTATGGCCGCCACGCCGAGGACGGGCGCGATCCGACGCAGCGATTCATGCTCATCGACGAACCAGGCGGACTTGCCGTCCCACCAGCAGGTCGAGGCGAAGACCGCAGACAGTCCCACGCCCGCCAGCTCGTGATGCCGCGACCAGGGCAATCCCGGCGTCCAGCCCCAGAAAGCGCACGCCGTGCCGGCGCGCACGCGGTCGAGGATCGGACGAAGCCCATTCGCCGGAAGATCGGCAAGGCCCAGAAGACGGAAGCCCTGAGCCCCGGCTGTCACCAGTTCGGCGAGGAGTTTCGCCCACCACTCGGCGGCCACCTCTTCCGCCCCGCTTCGCAGCAGGGCCGACGATGCCCCCCGGCGGTCGAGCCTGGGATCGAGGGGATTGTGCCCGGGTGGTGCGGCATAGGTGCCGGCGAGAGATTTGGCCGACCGACCGTCAAGCGCGATGCGCCCAAGGACGATATCGACGAAGAGCGCGACGCCCGCCTTCTCGCACGACTGGCGCAGTGCCTTGATCAGGTCGCGAGGCGTACCGATCGACCGCAGCGATCCGATCGACTTGTGGTGATCGGCAACGAGAAGCGCATCGTCCCCCGATCCAATGTCGAAGACCGGCCCGACACACACATGATTGAAGCCCGCGGCGGCGGCAATGCGGATGCCGTCATCGCAGGCCTTGAGGGTTTGGAGACGCCGCAAATCGAGGTGCAGCACCTTTACCGCGCGACCTTTCACGGTGGCCGGCACGATGGGGGCCCCCGATATCGAACTCTCCCTCATGGAGAGGAAACCCGCCGGTCGCGCTGTGGTTCCCCGATTGTTCAGAAGACGCCGGGTTCCGCTTCGCGAGGGTCCGCACGTAGCCTGCGACAGGCGCCAGCGGTTAGAGTGCGGAACAAAACCGAATGGGTACGGGATGAAGAAAGACAGCAGCACCTTCTGGAAGAAGTCGCGTGTGGAACTTCGGGCCGCCGGCTTCGAGCCCGACAAGACCGCGCAGACCAGCGCCGTCGTCACAATCGCCAGCGCCTACACCAACGCCCATCGCTGCAACAACCGGGTTCGCACCATCGGCGACCTGCTGGTCGAGCTGCTGGCCGAGCGCGGCGGAAACGGGCTGATCGTCGGCGCGCCCGCCGTGTCCGATGCGCTGACGCAAGGGACGCCGACCGCAGGCTACAGTCTCGTGTCGCGCGACGTCGTGGCCGACTGCTTCGAGATCGGCCACTACGCCCATCACGGCGACGCGATGATCGTGATCTCCGGCTGCGACAAGACCGGCGCGGCCGCCCTGATGCCGCTCGCGCGGACCAACGCCTTCGGGCTCGTGCTCTACCCCGGCACCAGCTCGCCCGGCCGCGTCTCTTTCGGCGCCTGGGCGGCCAAGGGCAACAACCTCACCATCATGGACTATGTCGAGGGCCGCGCCGCCAACGAAGCCGGTCGTATCTCGGGCGACGAGCTGCGCGAGCTCGAAAGCAACGTCATGCCGGGCAGCGGCACCTGCGGCGCCATGTTCACCGCCAACACGATGAGCACCATCGCCGAGGCAATGGGCATGATGCTGCCGCGCGGCGCCTCGCATCCCGCCGACTACAAGGCCGGCAGCGACATCCACGCCGACGTGCGGGCGCAGGCGAAGGCGTCGGTCGATGCGCTCTATGCCCTGATGGCGGCCGGCATCCGCCCGCGCGACATCATGACGGAAAAGGCCTTCGAGAATGCCATCGCGACGGTCTATGCGATGGGCGGATCGACCAACATGTATCTCCACCTGCTCGCCATCGCGCGCGAGGCGCAGGTGCCGATCACCATCGAGCGCATCCAGCAGGTCGGCGAACGCATGCCGCTGATCTGCAACCTGCAGCCGCACGGTCCCTATGCGATGGTGAGCCTGCACGAGATCGGTGGCGTGCCGATCGTGATGAAGGAGCTGCTGCGACACGGCTTCCTGCATGGCGACGTCATGACCGTCACCGGCAAGACGCTGGCGGAGAATCTCGCCGCGGTCCCGACTCTCGAAGAGCTGGGAAAGCAGGACATCGTCGTTCCCGTATCGAAGCCCGCGGCGCCCGCGAACAACCATATCAGCGTGCTGAAGGGCAACCTCGCACCCGAAAGCTGCCTGCTGAAGCTCAGCGGCAAGACCCTGGAGAAGGGCGAGTTCCGCGGCACCGCGCGCGTGTTCGAATCCGAGGCCGACACGATGAAGGCCATTCGCGCCGGCGAGATCGTTCCCGGCAACGTCGTCGTGGTGCGCAACGTCGGTCCGGTGGGCGGCCCCGGGATGCCCGAGATGGTGATGCTCACCATCCAGCTTCAGGGTCGCGGGCTGGGCGAGGACGTGGCGCTGATCACCGACGGCCGCTTCTCGGGTGTCAGCCACGGCATCCTGATCGGTCACATCTCACCGGAAGCCGCACGCGGCGGCCCGATCGCCGCGGTGCGCGACGGCGACACGATCGTCATCGACCCGGGCAAGCGCACTTTGAACCTCGAAATCTCCGACGAGGACCTGGCCCGCCGCATGGCCGACTGGCGCCCGCCCGACGCCGCCGACCGTCCGCGCGCCGGCTCGGTGCACGACAAATACACGAAGCTGGTCTCGTCGGCGCATTACGGCTGCGTGGTTTAGCCATGGAGCGCGCCACTCCAGTGGCGCTCAAGCTACCCCGATCGGCAAGAGATG
>JAKFVZ010000211.1 GCA_021732965.1 Reyranella sp. | reverse complement strand
GGGCGAAATGATCTCGGAAGACCTGGTCCTGTTCGCCTCGATGAAGATCGGTCGTCCCGTGAAGTGGGAATGGACGCGCGAGGACGAGTTCGTCGGCGCCACGACCCGGCATCAGATGACCACCCATGTCAGGATCGGCGCGCGCAAGGACGGCACGCTGACCGCGATGGACGTGCGCGTCGTGTCCAACACCGGCGCCTATGGCAATCACGGCAGCGAGACACTGGCAGCCGCCATGGGCAGCCCCCTCGCCGCCTACCGCTGCGACAACAAGAGGGGCGCGGGTTACGCGGTTTACACCAACATGGTGCCGGGCGGCGGCTTCCGCGGCTATGGCGCCTCGCAGACGACCTTCGCCATCGAGTGCGCGATCGACGAGATGGCGCGAATTCTCGCGATCGATCCGATCGAAATGCGCCGCAGGAACGTCGTGCGGCCGGGCGACAACATCGAATCGATATGGCGCGAGCCAAGCGATGCGAGCTTTGGCAGCTACGGAATCACCGAGTGCCTCGACATCGTCGAGCGCGAGCTGGCCAGGGGCAACGGCGTCGCCAGCCTTCCCGGCGACGAGTGGGCCGAGGGCACGGGCGTGGCCATGGCGATGCTCGAATGCGGACCGCCGACCGAGCATCGCTCCGGCGCAGAGATGAAGCTGCTGGCCGACGGCACCTATCATCTGGCCTGCGGTTCGTCCGAGATGGGCAACGGCATCGTCACGGCGCACAAGCAGATCGCGGCCACCGTCATGGGCGTGAAGGCCGGCGACATCGACATCGTCGTCGCCGATACCGACCGCACGCCCTACGATACAGGCACCTTCGCCAGCACCGGCACGGTGGTCGCGGGCAAGGCCGTGCACCTCACGGCAGAGGCGATGCGCGAGGACATCATCGACTTTGCCAGCCGCCACACCGGCGCCGATCCCGCTTCCTGCCGCCTCGACGGTGACGCGGTCGTCTGCGGCAGCAGGCGGATCCCGCTGAGCGATCTGCACGCCGCCGGCACGGCGATCGACCATCGCTTCACCGTCGCGCGCAAGGCGTATCTCTCGCCGCGCTCGATCGCCTTCAACGTGCAGGGTGTCCGCCTCGCCGTGCATCGCGTCACCGGCGAGATCCGCGTCCTGCACAGCGTTCACGCCGCCGACATCGGCCGGCCGATCAATCCCATGCAGTGCCGCGGCCAGCTCGATGGCGCAGTGGCCATGGGCTACGGCTGGGCGCTGACGGAGAACATGGTGCACGACGAGGGCCACATAGTGAACCCGCAGCTCCGCAATTATCGCATCCCGGCCTACGCCGACACGCCCCACACCGACATCTTCTTCGCCGACACGATCGATTCGATCGGTCCGCTCGGCGCGAAGTCCCAGGGCGAGTGCGGCATCAATCCGGTCGCACCCGCCGTGGCCAACGCGCTCGCCGACGCCACCGGCGTCCGCTTCGCCCATCTGCCGTTCACGCCGGACCGGATCTTCTCCAGGCTCGCGGACAAGCCGTGAGCGCGGCCAAGACGGACGCCGCCCACAGCGTCAGCATCGTGACGCAGACCTGCGTGCGGCCCGAGCGCGCCGACGACTTCGCGCGCTGGCAGGGCGAGACGAGCAGTCTCATCCAGCACTTCCCCGGCTTCATCGAGCAGCGGCTGCTGCCGCCGGCCCCGCCACTGCAGGTCGACTGGGTGATCCTGCAGCGCTTCGCCAGCCTGGCCGACGCGAAGCGCTGGCTGGGGGCGCCCGAGCGGCAGAACCGTATCGCCGGGGCGGCGCCCATGCTGGTCGGCCGAGACGACGTGCACATCGTCGAGGACGAATCCAGCGGCATCAAGCCCGCGCCGGTGTCGGCCATCATTTCCACCCGCGTGAAGCCTGGCCGGGAAGCGGAGTATCGGGCCTGGGAGCACAAGATCGCCGCCGCCCAGTCAAAGGCGCCCGGCCTCCAGGGCTACCGCTTCGAACCGCCCGTGCCCGGGGTCCAGGAAGACTACGTCGCCATCCTGCGGTTCGATACCGAGGCCAACCTCAAGGCGTGGCTCGACTCGCCCGTTCGCAAGGCGCTGGTCGAGGAAGCCGCCCCGCTCACCGAGGAATTCCACTCCCGCATCGCAAGTTCGGGCTTCGAGCAATGGTTCAGGGACGGTGACGCCGCGGGCGCCCCCCTGCCGGCGTGGAAGATGAACATGCTCGTCCTGCTGATGCTCTACCCGGTGGTGATGATCTTCGGCTTCTTCGTCGGCACGCCCGTCTTCGACCGGATGTTCCGCCTGCCCTTCGCGGTGTCGCTCTTCCTCGGGAACGTGGTGAGCGTCGTGCTCACGGGCGTCCTCGTTCCCTGGATCGCCGGCTACTTCCGCTGGTGGCTGCAGCCGGCGCCGGGCCGGGCGTTGCGTGCGGGCCTGCAAGGCGCCGCGCTCATCTCGATGCTCTACGTCGCCATGGTCCTGATCTTCCTGCACTTCTTCTGAACCTGCGGACGTCGGCGAGCGCTCCCGCTCTGCGCTATGGTCGGGCAACAAGGAGGAAACGCAGAATGCCGGAACCGAAGCGCCTCGACACGACACGGCTGCAGAGGATCGCCCAGGCCTATTGGGAGAGCGCCGCCCTGATGGCCGCGGTCGAGCTCGAGATATTCACCGCGATCGCCCACGGCCACGACACCATTTCCGCCGTGGCGAAGGCCGCCGGGATCTCCGACCGCAACGCCGAACGGCTGCTGACCGTCCTGGCCGCCATGACGCTGCTGTCGCGCGACGGCGAGCGTTTCACCAACGCCGCCGACGTCCAGCGCTTCCTGGTGAAGGACGGCGAGCGTTACGCCGGACCGTGGATCCTGTTCACCAAGCCGCGCTGGACGGCCTTTGGCGAACTCTCGGAACGGCTGCGCGACCCGCAGGAAAACAAGCTCGGCGCCTACGTCGACTTCACGGTCGAGGACGCCCGGCGCTACCACGCCGCGACCTATTCGATCGGCATGGGCGCAGCCCGCCTGTTCAGCCGCAGCGTCGACCTCTCCGGCCGCAAGCTGATGCTCGATCTCGGTGGCGGCTCCGGCGCCTACAGCATCGTCGCCACCAGGACCTTCCCCGGTCTCCACGCGGTCGTGCTCGATCTGCCGCCGGTCACGGTCGTGGCCGACGAGTACATTGCCGCCAACGGCGCCGCCGAGCGCGTCAGCACCCTGCCGGGCGACTTCACCGAAACGGCTTTCCCGCAAGGCGTCGACGTCGTCGTGATGGCGAGCAATCTGCCGCAGTACGAGCCCGCCCTGATCGGCCTGGTCGTCGCCAAGGCGTTTGAGGCCCTCGTGCCGGATGGCGAGATGCACCTGATCGGCGAGACGCTGCACGACGACCGGAACGGCCCGATCTCGGCCGCCCTCTGGGGACTGAACGAAGCGATCCAGAACAGCACGGGCCGCGCCCACACCGAGTCGGAAGTGAAGGGTTACTTGCAGGCGGCGGGCTTTACGGATGTGATCGTTCATCCATTCGTTCCCGGTGTTCTTTCACGCATTACGGGGCGAAAGCCCGTTTGAACGGAGGTCCCATGACCAGGCGTCTCACGACCGACGAGATCGCACGCTATCGCAACGACGGTTTCCACTTCCCCGTTCGCGTGATGTCCTCCGAGGACGCCGGGGCGTATCGCCGCCGGCTCGAAGACCACGAACGGGCCACGGGCGCGCCGATCGCCGGCAACATGCGCCACAAGGTGCATCTCCTGTTCACCTGGGCGAACGATCTGGCCCGTCATCCCGCCATCCTCGATGCGGTGGAGGACCTCATCGGTCCCGACATCCTCTGCTGGAGCAGCACCTTCTTCATCAAGGAGGCCCGCTCGCCGTCTTTCGTGTCGTGGCACCAGGACGCCACCTACTGGGGCCTCAGCACCGACGAGGTCGTCACCGCCTGGGTCGCCTTTGCCGATGCCCCGGTCGAAAGCGGCGCCATGAGGTTCTGGCCCGGCAGCCATCTCAGGAAACAGCTCGAGCATCGCGACACGTTCGACGAGAACAACCTGCTGAGCCGCGGCCAGGAGATCGCCGTCGACGTGCCGGAGGGCGCCGGCGTCGACGTGCCCCTGAGGGCCGGCGAGATGTCCCTGCATCATGTCCTGCTGGCCCATGCCTCGGGACCGAACTCCACGGGCGACAGGCGCATCGGCTTCGCCCTGCGTTACATCCCGCCGCACGTCCGCCAGCTCAAGGTGCGGGACTCGGCAACCCTCGTCCGCGGGCGGGATCCCTTTGGAAACTTCGATCCCGAACCGGCGCCGAAGGCCGACCTCGATGCGGCCGCCGTCGCCACTCATCGCGAAGCCGTCGAGCGGTCGGCCAAAGCCCTCTACTCCGGAACCGACCGCACGACCTTCCGCGCGTAAAAAGACAGGAGCGTATCTTGAGTTTCGCACGACTGGGCCGTCGCCTGCTGATCGCCGCCGGAGCTGCCGCGACTCTGGGCGGCCGTCATGCCATGGCGCAGGCCGTAACGGCGCAGGCTTTCGTGGAGAACATCTACAAGCCCTATCTGAACAAGGCCTTCCAGGGGCAGCCCTATGAACAGACGGCCCGCTTCTTCGCGCCCGCTCTGGCTCAGGCCATCGACCGCGACAACCGCGAGGCCAAGCGCCGAAACGAGCCGCCGACCCTGAACGGCGATCCATTCGTCGACGCCCAGGATTGGGAGATCACGAGGCTGGCGATCGACGTCCCGACGAACGGCGATACGGCCGTGGCGCGGGTGTCGTTTCAGAACTTCGGAGAGGCCAGGCGGGTCGTCCTGGAACTCGTGCGAACGCCGGCAGGCTGGCGTATCGCCGAGATCAAATCTCCCAGCGGCTCGCTCAAGGCACTCTACAAACTCAAGTAGAGTTCAGTCGCGCCAGCTCGAATCGACCTTGTCGAGCTTGCGCACCAGGGCGGCGAACTCGAGATCGCCGATGCCGACGGCCGATTCCATCTCGGAAAAACGATCCATGTCGGCGCCCGACTTGGCGGCCAGATTGTCGCCCATCACGTTGAGCGTTCCCGCGGCGGCGGCGTCGAGCTGGATCTGGCAGGCCCGCTCCAGCCGGTAGAGGCGCAGGAAGGCCTCCGGTACCGAGCGCCCGGTCGTCAGCAGACCGTGGTTGCGCAGCATCATCGCCTGGTTGTCGCCGAGGTTCTTCAGCAGCCGCTCGCGCTCGTCGAGATCGAGGCTGGGGCCTTCATAGTCGTGATACGCGAGCTTGCCGTGGAAGGCCGTCGACACCATCGACACCGGCAGCAGCCCGTCCTTCAGCGCGCACACCGCCATGCCGGCGCGCGTGTGGGTGTGCATGACGACCTTGTGGCGGTCGGCATGGGCCATGTGTACGGCCGAATGGATGACGAAGCCTGCATAGTTCACCGGATGCGGGCTCGGCTCGACGATCTTGCCGTCGAGATCGATCTTCACGAGGTTCGAGGCGGTCACCTCGTCGTAGTTGAGCCCGTAGGGATTGATCAGGAAGTGCGGCGCCTCGCCCGGTACGCGCGCGGTGAGATGGCCGTAGATCAGCTCGGTCCAGCCGAAGTGATCGACCAGTCGGTAGGCCGCCGCGAGCTGCCGGCGCAACACCCATTCGCCGTCGGCCGGTGGCAGCGAATTCACGTCGATGCCCGTGAGCGGAAGTTCGGAAGCGATCGGCATGTCCATGGCGTTGTCCTCCAGCGGGATTTTGACCCAGCCTATCGGGCGTATTCCTCGGCGGCGATGGCGAAATTGATGTTCTGGGCGTCGCGGATCATGAAGGTCGTGATGCCGATCAGGTTGCCCTGCGCATCGAACAGGCCGCCGCCCGACGATCCGCGCGAGATCGGCGCCGACGTCTGGAGCAGACGCTCCCCCTCCTTCACGCGCTTGGAGGAGATGATGCCTTCGGCGAGGGTCAGTTCGAGCCCGCGCGGCGTGCCGATCGTGAACACGCGCTCGCCCACCTTGACGTCGGCATAGGGGCGCACGCGCACCCACTTCGGCAGCGGCGGCGCGGTGGCGCCGATCCTCAATACACAGCGGTCTGCGTTCGCGTTCGCCGAAACGACCGTCGCCGGGAAGCGCACGCCCTCCCGCTCCAGCGTCACCGTCGAAGCATTCTCGACGACGTGGCAGTTGGTGAGCAGATCGCGCTCGCCGATGGCAATGGCGGATCCAAGAGATTTCTCGGCCTTCACGATGTAGACGGCACCGCTCGCCTTCTCGAACACTTCCTGCGGCTTCGACTCGGTTCCGTCGCCGAGGATCAGCCGGATCT
>JAKFVZ010000546.1 GCA_021732965.1 Reyranella sp. | reverse complement strand
GTGCGGCGCTATTCCGACAAGCCGCTCGATCCGGCACTGCTCGACACGCTCTGCGCCGTGGCGCTGTCGGCGCCGTCCAAGAGTGACCTGCAGCAGGCCGACATCGTGATCGTCACCGACAAGTCCCAGCGCGAGAAGCTCCAGGCCTTGATCCCGGAGAATCCCTGGGCCGCGGCCGGCCCGGCGCTGCTGGTGTTCTGCGGCAACAATCGCCGCCACCGGCTGCTGTTCGAATGGCGCGGCCGCCCGTTCGTGAACGACCATCTCGATCCGTTCTTCAATGCCGCCGTCGATGCCGGCATCGCGCTCGCCACCTTCATCGCCGCCGCCGACCGGGTCGGGCTCGGGACCTGCCCGATCAGCCAGATCCGCAACCAGGCCGCCCAGGTCGCGGACGTGCTGGGCCTGCCGCAGCATGTGTTTCCGGTCGCGGGGCTCGGGGTGGGCTGGCCGTCCTTCGAGGGGGTGATGAGCCCCCGGCTCGGGCTCGACGTGTCGATTCACCGGGACCGCTACGACGAGACGGGGTTGCGGGAGAAGGTCGAGGCCTACGACCGGCGCCGCAACGAGACCCAGCCCTACAAAACCCAGCGCTTCGTGGAAAAATTCGGCGAGGATGCCAGCTACGGATGGTCCGAGGACAAGGCACGGCAATATTCGGTGCCGGAGCGGGCCGATTTCGGCGCATTCGTGCGCGGCCGGGGCTTCAAGCTCGACTGATCGTGCGCCGCTTCAGCTCGGCGAGGACATGAAGCCGGAGGGCGCTCGACAGGTTGCCGCCGCTCTCCGCGCGGCCGCGATCGATCTCCGTGACGAGGGCGTTCAGCGACAGGCCGCGCTCCCCGGACAGGGATAAAAGCTCGGTCCAGAAGGCATCCTCCAGCGAGATGCTGGTGCGATGGCCATCGATGGTGACCGAGCGTTTGCGCATGGCGGGACTGTGGCAGTGGCCCAGGGTAGCGGCAAGACGCCTCCCTTCGCTGCCTTGCCGCCGTCACAGAGCGTGCGTATAAGCGCGCCCAATCCAACTCCCTCCGGACAAATCATTATGGATATCCGCAACGTCGCGATCATCGCGCACGTCGACCATGGCAAGACCACTCTGGTCGATTGCCTGCTGAAGCAGAGCGGCACCTTCCGCGAGAACCAGCAGGTCGCCGAGCGCGCCATGGACTCGAACGACCTCGAGCGCGAACGGGGTATCACGATCCTTGCCAAGGCGACCTCGGTCGAGTGGCACGGCACGCGTATCAACATCGTCGACACGCCGGGCCATGCCGACTTCGGCGGCGAGGTCGAGCGCATCCTCTCGATGGTCGACGGCGTCGTGCTGCTGGTCGACGCGGCCGAGGGCCCGCTGCCGCAGACCAAGTTCGTGCTGGGCAAGGCGCTGCGCCTCGGCCTGAAGCCGATCGTGCTGATCAACAAGGTCGACCGTTCGGACGCCCGTGCGCACGAAGTGCACGACGAGGTGTTCGATCTGTTCTCGGCGCTCGATGCCTCGGACGAGCAGCTGGACTTCCCGACGCTCTTCGCCTCGGCCCGCCAGGGCTGGGCCGCGACCTCGCTGGAGGCCGAGCACACGGACATGACGCCGCTGTTCGAGCTTCTGGTGAAGCATGTGCCGGCGCCGAAGATCGATCCGGATCCCGCGTTCCGCATGCTGGTGACGACGCTCGAGGCCGACAACTTCCTCGGCCGCATCCTCACCGGCCGCATCCTGTCGGGTTCGATCAAGCCCAACACGATGGTCAAGGCGCTGAGCCGCGACGGCAAGGAACTGGAGCAGACCCGCATCACACGCATCCTGGCGTTCCGCGGTCTTGAGCGCGTGGCGCTCGACTCGGCCGAGGCGGGCGACATCGTCGCCATTGCCGGCATGAAGGTCGCCACCGTGGCCGACACGCTGGGCGACCTCACGATATCCCAGCCGATCACCTCGCAGCCGATCGACCCGCCGACGCTGGCCATGACCTTCATGGTCAACGACTCGCCGCTGGCCGGCAAGGAAGGCGACAAGGTCACGACCCGCATGATCCGCGCGCGCCTGATGCGCGAGGCCGAGGGCAATGTGGCGATCCGCGTCACCGACACCGAGAACGCCGATTCCTACGAAGTCGCGGGTCGCGGCGAACTGCAGCTCGGCGTGCTGATCGAGACGATGCGCCGCGAGGGCTTCGAGCTCGCCGTCGGCCGCCCGAAGGTGCTGTTCAAGACCGATCCGGTCAGCGGCCAGCGCCTCGAGCCGATCGAGGAAGTCGTGATCGACGTCGACGACGCCTATACCGGCGCCGTCGTCGAGCAGATTTCGCTGCGCAAGGGCGAGCTGCAGGACATGCGCCCGTCGGGCGCCGGCAAGACCCGCCTGGTATTCTACGCCCCGTCGCGCGGCCTGATCGGCTATCACGGCGAGTTCCTGACCGACACGCGCGGCACCGGCGTCATGAACCGCCTGTTCCACGAATACGGCCCCTATCGTGGCCCGATCACCGGTCGCCGCAACGGCGCGCTGATCGCCAACGAAGAAGGCACATCGGTCGCCTACGCGATGTGGAAGCTCGAGGAGCGCGGCCCGATGTTCATCGAGCCGGGCGTGCCCGTGTACATGGGCATGATCATCGGCGAGCACAGCCGTGGCAGCGACCTCGAGATCAACGTCCTGAAGGGCAAGCAGCTCACCAACATCCGCGCCGCCGGCAAGGACGAGGCGGTCCGCCTCACGCCACCGCGCAAGATGTCGCTCGAGCAGGCGATCGCGTATATCGAAGAAGACGAATTGGTCGAGATCACCCCGAAGTCCATCCGGTTGCGCAAGCGCTTCCTCAATCTCGAGGATCGCAAGCGGGCCAAGAAGCAGGCCGCTGCGGCGGCGGAGTAAAGACAAGAACCATGAGCGGCAGGAACGTGGATTTCGGCGATCGCCTGGCGACCGCCGCGGCGGCCAAGCAGGCCTTGCTGGACAAGGCCAAGGCGAAGGCCAACGATCCGGAACTCCTCAAGAAGCAGGCCGAGCGCGCCGCCGTCGCGGCTGCGCGCGAGGCTCGCGAGAACGAGCGCCGGGAAGCCAAGCGGGCGGAAGAGGCCCGGATCGCGGCCGAGCGGGAAGCCGCGCGGATCGCCGCCGAAGAGGCAGCGGCCGCCGCGGCCGCGGAAGCCGCAGCGGCGGCTGCCGCCGCGGAAGCCGAACGTGCCGCCCGGCGCGCCGCCAAGCCGGTGCTGACCGAGGCCGAGCAGAAGGCCGCCCGTGACGCCCGCTACGCCGCCCGCAAGGCCCGCAAGGGCAGGCGGTAGTCGAAACGTCGGGACGCCTTCGGGCGTCCCGCTTTTCTCAGAGCGCGCCGCCGGTCAGCGAAGCGCGCTGGCTGATCTCGATGTGATTGCCGTCGGGATCGCACACGAACGCATAGCGTACCGTATCGCCCAGCACGCGCGGTTCGCCGCCCGAGGCGCCGCCGCGTTCGAGGATGCCGGCATATTCGGTCAGGCAATCCCACACCTGCACCGTCATGTAGCGATAGCCGGGGCCGCGCCACTGGCCGACCGCGCTCTCGACCTTGCCCCGCTCGGCGACGACCACCAGTGAATCGCCGCAGCGATAGCGGCCCTCGCCGACCCGCTCGAACTGCATGGCGTGCGTCCAGAAGCGGTCGTGGGCGGCCGGATCGTTCACCTTGAGCAGGATCGCGATGCCCGCGACGCCGTTCCGGCCCTTGGGCACCAGCGTTACCTTGTTGCCGTCGGGATCGGCCAGCGGCTGCGGCGCGGCCAGGCCCTCGCGCGCGATCTCCAGGCCGACGATGCCGGAGGGTGGCGCCTCGGGCAGGGGGCCGCGCGAATGGTTCATCTTCAGGATCGAGCCGTTCATGTGGTGGCGGTGCTGCTGCATGCCGCCGCCCAGCTTGCCCATGTGGTCGTAGGGCAGGCCGACGGTCTGCTGCCAGAAGGCGAGCTGGTCGTCGCGATTGGTCGAGAAAAGGCCGATGTCGAGATGCTGCTTGGCGAGGTTCATGGCGGCAGTCTAGCGCGGGACGGGAAACAATTCTTACAAACCGCGCCACGACGTCGCTGCAACCCGGTCCTACAACGGCGACGGGTGAAGGGCCGATGGCTGGGGAGCCGTCGGGCGTATTGTGGGAAGGGCTACGATGATTCGCGCCACGATCGGCACGGTCGCCGTGCTTGCGGGGTTCGCCGTCGTCGAGCGTTCAGTCGATGCCAGCACCGGGCAGGCCGGTTCGTGTTCGCCAGTCGATACCTATGCGTTGCTGCAGCCGGGCGAGAGCGTGCCGGTGCGGGCCGAGCCGATGTTCGATTCCGCGGTGGTCGGCTCGCTGCACGGCGAGGAGCGGGTGACGGTCCGGATGTCCGGCAGCCAGAGTGGCTGGGCACGCATTGCAGTCGTCGACGGGCCACGGCGCCACGGCTGGGTGCCCGCCGATCGACTCAAGGTCGACGCGAAAGCCGGCGGAACGCTCTACAGCCGGCCGGGGCTGACGGGCGACAGGCTTGCCGTTCTCGACGGCGGCGTCTCCAGCTTCCGCGTGCTCGGATGCCGCGGCAGCTGGCTTCAGGTCATCAACGCGCGCAACGGCGCCGGCTGGATCGACCGCTAAGTCCCTCATGTCATCCTGAGCGCAGCGAAGGATCTCACGCCCGCTAAGGAGTCCGTTGGTTGTTCTGCCAGGTCCTTCGCTGCGCTCAGGACGACAGCTCCCGATAGCAGCGACGATCAGATCTTCAGGTCGCTGAAGAAGTCGTTGCCCTTGTCGTCGGTGATGATGAAGGCCGGGAAGTTCTCGACCTGGATGCGCCAGATCGCTTCCATGCCGAGTTCCGGATATTCCAGCACCTCGACCTTCTTGATGACGTTCTGCGCCAGGATGGCGGCCGGGCCGCCGATCGAGCCGAGATAGAAGCCCTTGTGCTTCCTGCAGGCGTCGACGACCTGCTTGCTGCGGTTGCCCTTGGCCAGCATGACCATCGAGCCGCCATTGGCCTGGAAGAGGTCGACGTAGGAATCCATGCGGCCGGCCGTGGTCGGGCCGAACGAGCCCGAGGCCATGCCGGTCGGCGTCTTGGCGGGGCCGGCATAATAGACCGGGAACTGCTTGAAATAGTCCGGCAGGCCCTCGCCGCGGTCGAGCCGCTCCTTGAGCTTGGCGTGCGCGGAGTCACGCGCCACGATGAGCGTGCCCGTGAGGTTCACGCGGGTCTTCACCGGATGCTTCGTGAGAACCGACAGCGTGTGCGCCATGCCCTTGTTCAGATCGACGGAGACGACGTCGCCCGAGAGTTGCTTCGGTTCGATCTCGGGCATGAAATGCGCCGGATTGGTCTCGAGCTGTTCGAGGAAGACGCCGTCCTTCGTGATCTTGCCGACGGCCTGGCGGTCGGCCGAGCAGGAGACGCCGATGCCGATCGGCACCGAGGCGCCGTGGCGGGCGATGCGGATCACGCGCACGTCGTGGCAGAAATACTTGCCGCCGAACTGCGCGCCGATTCCCATCTGGCGGGTGAGCTCGAGCACCTTCTGCTCCATCTCGCGGTCGCGGATGGCCACGCCCTTGTTGTTGCCCTCGCTCGGCAAATCGTCGAGGTAGCGGGTCGAGGCGAGCTTCACCGTCTTGAGGTTCATCTCCGCCGACGTGCCGCCGACCACGATGGCGAGGTGATAGGGCGGGCAGGCCGCGGTGCCCAGCGTGCGGATCTGGGTGTCGAGGAACTTGAGCAGCGAGGCCTCGTTCAGCACCGCCGGCGTCTGCTGATGCAGGTAGGTCTTGTTGGCCGAGCCGCCGCCCTTGGCGACGAACAGGAACTTGTAGGCGTCGCCATCGGTCGCATAGATGTCGATCTGCGCCGGCAGGTTGGTGCCGGTCTGCACTTCCTTGAACATCGACAGCGGCGAGACCTGCGAATAGCGCAGGTTGGTCTCGGTGTAGGTCTTGTAGACGCCCTTGGCGATCGCTTGCTCGTCGCCACCGCCGGTCCACACCGCCTGGCCCTTCTTGCCCATGACGATGGCGGTGCCGGTGTCCTGGCACATCGGCAGCACGCCGCCGGCCGAGATGTTGGCGTTCTTCAGCAGTTCGAGCGCGACGTAGCGGTCGTTGTCCGAGGCTTCGCCGTCGTCGAGGATGTTGCGCAGCTGCTGGAGATGGCCCGGACGCAGCAGGTGGGAAATGTCGTGGAACGCGGCTGCCGTAAGGGTCGTCAGCGCCTCGGGTTCGACGGTGAGCACGTCGCGGCCGTTGAACTTTGCAGTGCCGACGAAGTCCGAAG
>JAKFVZ010000788.1 GCA_021732965.1 Reyranella sp. | reverse complement strand
TTAAACCCGGACGATCTTGCCCGGGTTCATCAGGTTCTGCGGATCCAGCGCGCGCTTGATGGTGCGCATCGTGTCGATCTCGACCTTGCTGCGGTAGTGGGCGAGTTCGTCGACCTTGAGCAGGCCGATCACGTGCTCGGCCGAGATCGAACCGCCGTAGCTCACGACGAGGTCGTAGACCGCCGCGTTCACGGCATGGGTGTGCGGCAAGAAGCGCGCCTTGTCCCAGCCGGCGGGCGCCTGGCAGTTGAAGTGGAGGTTGCCGTCGCCGACATGGCCGAAGGTGACCGGCCGGCATTCGGGCAGCGCCTTCTTCATCGCAGCCAATCCTTCCGTGACGAAGGCGGGGATCCTGCTCACCGCGACCGAGATGTCGTGCTTCACGGAGGGGCCTTCCTTCTTGGAAGCCTCGGTGTGGTTCTCGCGTAACCCCCACAGCGCGCGGGCCTGCGTCTCGTTCTGGGCAATGGTGGCGTCGAGCACGAGGCCCTGTTCCATCGCCTCGCCGAGATAGACTTCCATCTTCTCGCGCAGGCCGTCCGCGTTCTCTCCCTCGCGGCGGGCGCGTGTCGAGGACCATTCGAGCAGGACGTACCAGTCGTGGCGCTCGGCCAGCGGATCGGCGGCACCGGGAATGTGCTGCAGCACGAGGTCGATGCCCTGGCGGCCCATCAACTCGCAGGAGGTGACATTGTCCTCCGACGCAGCATGCGCGCCGCTGAGCAGCGTCACGGCGGCTTCGGGGGAGGTGACGGCGACCCAGGCGGTCGCGATGTCCTTGGGCTTGGGCCACAGCTTCAGCACCGCGCGGGTGATGATGCCCAGCGTGCCTTCGGCGCCGAGATAGAGGTCGCGCAGATCGTAGCCGGTATTGTCCTTCTTGAGCGCGCGCAGCCCGTTCCAGATCTCGCCCTGGGGCGTCACGACTTCGAGGCCGAGCACGAGTTGGCGGGCGTTGCCGTAGTGCAGGACCTGAACACCGCCGGCATTGGTCGAGAGATTGCCGCCGATCGTGCAGCTTCCCTCGGCCGCCAGCGACAGGGGGAAAAGGCGGTCGTTCGCCGCCGCCGTCTCCTGGATGGTCTTCAGGATGACGCCGGCTTCGACGGTCATTGAATAGCCGATCAGGTCGATGTCGGTGATGCGCGTCATGCGGTTGAGCGAGAGCACGATCTCTCGGCCCTTTTCGTTGGGCGTGCCGCCGCCCACCAGGCCGGTGTTGCCACCCTGCGGCACCACCGCGACCTTCTCGGCCGCGCACAGTCGCACGACGCCGGCCACTTCCTCGGTGTTCGCGGGCCGCACCACGGCGAGCGCGCCGCCCACGAAGCTCTCGCGCCAATCGGTGACGTAGGGGTGCTTGCCCTGTTCGTCGGTGATCAGGCCCTTGTCGCCGACGATGGCGCGCAGCTTTTCGACGAAATCGGTCTCAGACACGCAGCACCTTGCCGGGGTTCATGATGTTCTTCGGGTCGAGCGCACGCTTGATGGTACGCATCGTGTCGAGCTCGATGCGGCTGCGGTAATGCGCAAGCTCGTCGAGCTTGTCGATGCCGATGCCGTGCTCGGCCGAGATCGATCCGTCGAGGCTCGTCACCAGATCGTTCACCGCGCGCGTGATGGCGGGCGAATACTGGCTGAGTGTCGGCCGGTCCATGCCCTTCGGTCCCATGAAGGAAAAGTGGATATTGCCGTCGCCGATATGACCGAGCGGGTAGGGGCGGATGCTGGGCAGGATGTCGAGCGCAGCCTTGAGCCCGCGTTCGATGAACTCCGGCACCTTCGAGATCGAGACCGAGATGTCGTAGCTGAGGCCCGGCCCTTCGGCGCGCGACGCGGGCGCGACCGACTCGCGGATCACCCACATGTTGCGCGCCTGCGCCTCGCTCTGGGCGATCACGGCATCGAGCACGCGGCCGGCCTCCATCTGGTCGGCGAGGAACTGCTCCATCTTCTCCGACATGCCCTCGGTGCCTTCGACCTTGGGACGGGCCGAGGTCCATTCGAGCAGCAGGAACCATTGAGTGTCGGCCTTCAGCGGATCCTGGGTGCCGGGGATGTTGCGCAGGACCATGTCGGTGCAGGTCCGGCTCATCAGCTCGCACGAGCCGACATTGTCCTCCGACGCGGCGTGCGCTTCGGACAGGATCTCGATGGCGGCCTGCGGATCGCGGATCGCGAGCCAGGCGGTTGCCACGTCCTTGGCGGCGGGCCACAGCTTCAGCACCGCCTTGGTGATGATGCCCAGCGTGCCCTCGGCGCCCATGAACAGGTGCTTCAGGTCGTAGCCGGTATTGTCCTTCTTGAGCGCGCGCAGGCCGTTCCAGATGTCGCCGTTGGGCAGCACCACTTCGAGGCCCATGACGAGGTTGCGCGCATTGCCGTAGCGCAGCACCTGCACGCCGCCGGCGTTGGTCGAGAGATTGCCGCCGATCATGCAGGAGCCCTGGGCGCCCAGGAACAGCGGGAAGAAGCGGTCGTGGTTGGCCGCGGTCTCCTGCAGGGTCTGCAGCACGCAGCCCGACTCGACGGTCATCGAGTAGCCGACCGGATCGACGTTCAGCACTTTGTTCATACGGCCGACCGACAGGACGATGCCGGTATGCGTGGGCCACGGCGTCGCGCCGCCCATCAGGCCGGTGTTGCCCGCCTGGGGCACGATGGCGATGCCATTGTCGTGGCAGAGCTTCACGACCTTCGAGACTTCCTCGACGTTCGCCGGGCGCACGACGACTGCTGCATTGCCGACGATCGAGCCACGCCAGTCGGTGACGAAGGGCTGCTTGCCCTGGTCGTCGGCGATCAGGCCCTTGTCGCCCACGATGGCGCGCAGGCTTTCGAGGATCGCGGGCGTGACGGGGGCAGTGGGAATGGTCGGGACGATGGCGGTGTCGGGCATTGTTTCCTCAAGCTTTTGGGCAGACTAGCGCTGCCTGTTGGAGCCGTCATCCGCGGCGGCGCGGCGGAGCCGGTCGTTGATCGCAAGGCCGAGGCCGGTGTGCGGAATGGGTGCGACGGCGATGCGGCCGATGCCGGGCCGGTCGAGCGACCGCATCATGGCGAACAGGTTGGCGGCGGCCTCGCCGAGATTGCCGGTGGGGCTCAGGTTCATCGTCAACATGGCGCCCTCGGGCACGGTTTCGCCGAAGGCCAGCAGGCCTTCGTCGGGCGTGACGGACGTTGCCTCGAGCCGGACGGGCCGCGACGGCGCGTAGTGGCTGTGGAGCTGGCCCGGCGACTTGCGCGCTGCCTCGCCGCTCGGAATGGCGTCGCTGAGGGCGGTCGGTCCGATCACCGCTTCGATCGCCTCGCGTGTCGCGCCGCCGGGACGCAGCAGCGTGGGCTTCGGAGCGGTGAGATCGAGCACGGTGGACTCGACGCCGACGAGGCAGGGACCGCCGTCGAGGATCGTGGGGGCGCGCGCGCCGAGCGACTGCGCGACATGCTCCGGTCGTGTCGGGCTCACCTCGCCGCTTCGATTGGCGGAGGGCGCGGCGATCGGCCGGCCGGTCGCGCGCAT
Source organism: Reyranella sp. (assembly GCA_021732965.1). GTDB lineage: Bacteria > Pseudomonadota > Alphaproteobacteria > Reyranellales > Reyranellaceae > Reyranella. Next base: position 2,780 of record JAKFVZ010000788.1, on the reverse strand, counting down.
CAGTGCTTGGGCGATCGGATGGGAGGGCGCACGGATCGCCACCGTGTCCAGGCCGGCGGTGGCCAGCAGCGCGATGGTCGAGCCCTCGGACCGCGGCAGGACCAGCGTCAGCGGGCCCGGCCAGAACCGGGCCGCGAGCTTCTCCGCCGTGTCGCTCCAGCGCACGAAGGCGCGCGCGCCGGCGGCATCGAGGACGTGGCTGATCAAAGGATTGAACTGCGGCCGGCCCTTGGCCTCGAAGATGGCCGCTACGGCACGCTCGTTGGTCGCGTCGCCGCCCAAGCCGTAGACGGTCTCGGTCGGGAAGGCGACGAGCCCGCCGTCGCGCAGCGTTGCCGCGGCCTCGGCAATGGATTGCGCCGTCGCCTCGATCACGCTCATCGCGCCGCCAGGCTGCGGGCGATGAAATGCGGATTGGAGAAGCGCGGCTTGCCGTAGAGCAGGGGACGGTTGTCGGTGGTGACGACTTCGCCGCCGGCCGCTTCGAGCACGCCCTGCGCCGCCGCCGTGTCCCATTCGTTGGTCGGCCCAAAGCGCGGATAGATGTCGGCCTTGCCTTCGGCGATCAGGCAGAACTTCAGCGACGATCCCGCCTGGACGCGGTCGGCCACGGTGAGGTTGTTGTTGCGGAACCAGATGTCGAGGTCGCTGTAGATCGCGTGGCTGCGGCTTGCGCAGGCGGTCAGCCCGTGGGCCGGTGGCGTGCGGGTGCGGATGGTCTCGAAAGCGCCGTGGCCCTCGCGCTTGTCGGCGCCCAGCCCCGTGGCGCCGCGCCACAGGGTTTCGGTGGCCGGCGCCAGCACGATGCCGAGGGTCGGACGGCCGCCCTCGATCAGCGCGATGTTCACCGTGAACTCGCCGTTTCTCTTGATGAATTCCTTGGTGCCGTCGAGCGGGTCGACCAGCCAGAAGGGTCGGCCGTCCTGCAGCGTGGGGACGCGACCGGCCGCCATCTCCTCCTCGGCGATGATCACGGTGTCGGGCGTGAGCCTGCGCAGGCCGGCCAGGATGACCGCCTCCGCCGCGTGATCCGCGTCGGTGACGGGGCTCTTGTCGGCCTTGTCGCGCGCGCCGAGGTCGCCGGCATAAATGCGCATGATCTCGCGCGCCGCCTCTTCGGCGATGGTGGTGCAGGCGTCGCGAAGCGTCTCGATCGGGGGCAGGGCATTGGTCATGGGCGGCTCTTATAGACGCTGCGGCCTTCACCTTGACACCAAACTTCGGCGACGCGAATATTGTGGAACAGTATTCCAATATATAGAACATCCGGAGGAAGCATGCCCGTCAAAGTGATCGGAATGATCGGGGTGGCCCCGCCACAGGGGACTGCGCTGCATGTGATCGCCGGGGGCATCTCGCCGACCTTCCTCCGCGAATTCTCGCAAGCCCATGAGGCCGCGGGCTTCGACTACGTGCTGGTCGGCTACTACGCGTCGTCGGCCGAGGGCTTCAACGTCGCGAGCTACGCGGCCTGCCAGACCAGGACGCTGTCCTTCCTGATCGCCCATCGCCCGGGCGTCGTGGCGCCGACCATCGCGGCGCGCGCCGCAGCGACTCTCGACCAGCTTTCCGGCGGCCGCCTGGCGCTGCACATCATCGTGGGCAACAGCGACGCCGACCAGCAGCGCGAGGGCGACTTCTCGCCCAAGGAAGAACGCTACGTGCGCGCCGCCGAGTATCTCGACGTCATGCGCAAGGTCTGGACCTCGACCAAGCCGTTCGACTACGAGGGCAAGTTCTACCGCTTCAAGGACGTGTTTTCCGAGGCCCGGCCCTTCCAGCAGCCCTATCCGCCGCTGTTCTTCGGTGGCTCCTCGCCGGGTGCGATGGAGATGGGCGCGCAGCATTGCGATGCCTTCGCCATGTTCGGCGAACCGCTCGCCGAGACGGCCGAGCGCATCGCTGAGTTCCGCCGCATGACCCTGCCGTTTGGCCGCACGCCGCGCTTCAACGTCTCCTTCCGCCCGATCATCGCGGAGACCGAAGGCAAGGCCTGGGACAAGGCGAAGAAGATCCTCAACGACCTCAAGTCGAGCGGCACGATGCCGACCAAGGCGCAGGACAAGTCGGCCGAGCGCCTGGTCGAGTTGGCAAAGCGCGGCGACGTGCATGACGAGCGGCTGTGGATGCCGGTCGCCGGCGCCGCCGCCGGAAAGGGCAACACCTCGTGCCTCGTCGGCACGCCGGAGCAGGTCGCCGAGGCGATGCTGAAATACTACCGGCTGGGCGTGGCCTCGTTCCTGATCCGCGGCTTCGACCCGCTGGGCGACGTTACGGACTTCGGGCGCGAGCTGATCCCGCGCCTCAAGGCGGGCGCTCTGGAGATCGATCGCGAACTCTTGGCGGCCGCCTAGTTCACAAGACAAACGGTCAAACAGGAGAAAACGTGCTCAGGAAGCAATTTTGCGTCGCCCTCGCGGGTGCCGTGGCCCTTTCGTTCGGCCTGGCCGGCATGGCATCGGCGCAGCAATATCCGGACAAGCCGATCAAGCTGATCGTGCCCTATCCGCCGGGCGCGACGAACGACCTGCTGGCGCGCGTGCTGGCCGAACCGCTGGCGAAGGAACTGGGCCAGCCGGTGATCGTCGACAACAAGGGCGGCGCCGCCACCGCGATCGGCGCGACTGCGACGGCAAACGCGCCGGCCGACGGCTACACGATGCTGCTGGGCACGGGCACGACCTACACGCTCAATCCGCTGCTCAAGAAGGGCCTGGCCTACGACACCGATCGCGACTTCAGGATGGTGTCGATCATCGCCGAGGTCCCGGTGGTGTTCA
>JAKFVZ010000789.1 GCA_021732965.1 Reyranella sp. | reverse complement strand
TGGGTCTGCATCGGCAGGCCGCGCCGCTTGGCTTCCTGCAAGGCCTCCTTGAAGAAGCCCTCGCGGCAGGTATCGATCTGCGCCGGACCGACCATGCCGGAGATGCGCCCGCTCGGGTGCTTCGCGTCCTCGTCCAGCGTCTTCATTGAAGCCTCGAAGGCCTTCTCGCCGGCCTTCTCGTCCCAGGCATATTCGACCGTGTGGCCGTTCTTCGTGTACCAGACGCCCTGACGCATCATCGGGCAGGCAACGGCGCGGATGCCGGTCGAGGCGAGATCGTCGACCCAGCCTTCGCGTGCCATCGAAAGATCGGTGATGGTCGTGACGCCGCTCTTCAGCAACTCCGACACCGCGACCTTGGAGGAGGGGCCCGCATCCTCGGGATTCAGGCCGAACACCGTGAGGTATTCGTAGAGCGAACTCTGGCCGAGCTTGTCGCTGCCATACTCCTCGGTGAGGCCCTTGTTGGCAGGCTCCGAGAAGGGATGGCTGTGCACGTTCACGAGGCCGGGGATGGCCATCATCCCCTTGCCGTCGATGGTGGTGTCGACCGGGCCCGTGTAGCCCGGTCCGACATGGGCGATCTCGTTGCCCTTGAACACGAGATCGGCATTTTCGAGATAGACGTGTCGCCCTTCGGCCTCGTCCCATCCGACGAGATGGTCGAGGCCGGCGATCTTTGTCGTCTTCATGAACGTTTCACTCCGCTTGCTGGCTGTCTGCTTGCTATTTGAACGCGATGCCCAGGCCCTTGTAGAGACCGCATCCGTAATTGCCGTGCGCCTTGATGGGCTTGAGTTTCGATCCGGCGACCACGAACAGCGGCTCGTGGAACAGCGGGATCCAGACGAAGGCATCGTGCACCTTCTGCTGCACCGCCTGATAGGAGGCCGTACGCGTCGCTTCGTCGGTCGCGGTCGAACCCTTGTCGAGCAGCTCGTCGGTTTCCTTGTCCTTCCAGTTCATGCGGTTCGGCGTGGGCGTGTTGGCCGAGCGGAAGTAGAGGTTCAGCGCGTCGCCCGCACTGACATAGGGGAAGCTCATGCCGAAGGCGTCGAACTCCTGCGTGGCGAGCTTGCCCCACGCCACGGTCGAGTCGAAGAGCTGGATCTGCAGATCGACACCGACCTTGCGCAGGTCGCCCTGCACGGCCTCGGCGATCTCCTTGAAGGTGCCGGAGATGCCGTAGATCAGCGGCGCGAGCTTCTTGCCGTCCTTGTAGCGGAAGCCGTCGGCGCCCTTCTTCCAGCCGGCCTCGTCGAGGAGCTTCTCGGCTTCCTTGACGTTCTCGCCGTAAGCGTTCCTGTCGAGCTTCGCATTGAAGTCGAGGACGTTGGGCATGAGCATCGTCGAGGCCGGTTCGGCGAAGCCGAAGGTGACCGCTTCGGTGATCGCCTTCTGATCCACGGCGAGGTTGAGGGCCCGGCGCACGCGCACGTCGCTGACCAGCTCCTTGTCGACCTTGAAGCCGATGAAATAGGTCCAGAAGAAGTTCGCGGCCTTGGTCACCGAGAGGTTCTTGTTGGCCTGCAGTTCCTTGATCGACCAGTAGGGAACGTACTGGCTCGCATCGGCCTGGCCGGCCTGCAGCGCGGTGACGCGGGTGTTCTCCTCGGGCACGACCTTCCAGGTCACCTTGTCGACCTGGGCCTCGGTGTAGTCGTAGATCGGCGGGCCCCACTTGTAGCCCTTGTGCTTGGTGAGCACCGTCGAGTCTCGCGGCGTCCAGCTTTCGAAACAGTAGGGACCGGTGCCGTCGAAGCCCTTCACGCCGAAGTCGGCGCCGAGCTGCTTGGCCTGGTCGACGTTCAGGACCGTGTGGAAGTACTGCGTCATCTGGTAGAGCAGCTCCGAGAAGGGCTTCTTGAGCTTGTATACGACCGTGACGTCGTCGGGCGCCGAGACCTTGTCGACGTCGCCCATTCGCCACTTCACGAGGCCCTTCGTCTCGGGATCGAGCCAGCGCTCATAGGTGGCGACCACGTCCTTGGCAGTCATCTTCTTGCCGCTGCAGAAGGTGACGTCGTCGCGCAGCTTGAACGTGTAGGTGAGGCCGTCGGGCGAGACCGTCCAGCTCATGGCGAGGCCTGGCTTCAACGTCTTCATGTCGAAGTCGAGGTTCACCATCGTGTCGCCCATCATGTAGATGACTTCGGCGCCGGACCGCGAGGTCGACTTGTGCGGATCGTAGCGATCGGTGTCGATCTCGCGCACGATGGTCACGTTCTTCTGTGCCATCGCTGGCGCCGCAAGGCCCGTTACGGCCACCGCGGCCAATGCCGCCAATGTCAATTTCCTGCTCATGCCCACACCTCCTCTTTTCTCACCTTATTGCCGCAGCTTCGGATCGAGAGCGTCGCGCAATGCGTCGCCCAGCACGTTGAATGCCAGAACCACGAGGAAAATCGCCGCGCAGGGCAGTGTCGAGACGTGCGGCGCGATCGACAGGAACTTGCGGCCGTCGGCGGCCATGCTGCCCAGCTCGGCGGTCGGCGGCTGTGCGCCGAGGCCGAGGAAGGAGAGCGCGGCGCCCAGCAGGATCGCCTGGCCGAGCTGCAGCGTCATGTAGATCAGGATGGTGGGCCAGCAGTTGAGCGCGAGGTAGCGCCAGATCAGCGCGCCGTCGCCAAGGCCGACCGCGCGGCCGGCTTCCATGTATTCCTGCTGCATGATCGACTGCGCCGCGCCGCGCGCGATGCGGGCGATCGAGGGGATCGAAGCGATGCTCAGCGCGACGACCAGTGAGAAAAGACCGGTGCCCATCACTGCGGCGATGGCGAGGCCGAACAGGATCGACGGGAAAGAGAGCAGCACGTCGACCAGGCGCATCAGCGGCTGGTCGAGGCGCTTGAAGTAGGCGGCGCTCAGTCCGATCAGGGCGCCAAGCCCGCCGCCCACCAGAACGGCGGCAATGCCAATGCCCAGGGTCGCGCGCAGGCCGAACAGGATGCGGCTCACCATGTCGCGGCCCTGGTTGTCCGCACCGAGCAGGAAGTCGGGGCAGCGCGCGCCGCCGATCGGGCAGAGGCGCAGGCGCATGTTGGATGCGTAGGGATCGAACGGCGCGATCCACGGCGCGAGCATCGCGGAGCCGACGATCACAATCAGGAACAGGGCCGCCACCGCGGCGGGCGGATCGCGCAGAATCCGTCGCCACACGGCGTTCTTGCGCCGGATCGCGGCGATGGCGCGCTGATCGGCTTCGCTTTGCAGGGGCAGGGCCGCGTCGGTCATCCGCGGGCGATCCTTGGGTCGAGATAGGCGTAGAGCACGTCGACCGCGAGGTTGATGGCCATGAAGCCGACGGCGAGGATCAGGATGGCGCCCTGCGCCAGCGGGAAGTCGCTCGACGTGATGGCGCCGACAGCCATGCGGCCGACACCGGGCCAAGCGAACATGGTCTCGGTGACGATGGAGCCACCGAGCAGGAAGCCGATCTGCAGGCCGACCAGCGTCACCACGGGGATCATCGCATTGCGCAAGGCGTGGCGCACCGTGACGCGCCAGTCGGAGGCGCCCTTGGCGCGGGCGGTCCGCACATAGTCGGCGCCCAGGGTTTCGAGCAATGACGTGCGCGTCATGCGCGCCACCGGACCGACGAAGACCGCGCCCAGCGTGACGGCCGGCAGGATGATGCTGAGGAAGCCGTCGGGCGTCCAGATCGGGCCGTTGCGCCCCTGGAAGGGCAGGAGCCCGGCGCCGCCGACATACTGGATCAGGAGAAGGCCGACCCAGAACACCGGCACCGACACCCCCATCACCGAGAGCGCCATGATGGCGCGGTCGATGAGAGTGCCGCGGCGTCGCGCCGCCAGGGTCCCCAGGGTGATACCGAGCGGCACCGCCCAGATCAGGCAAGCCAGCATCAGCTCTACGGTAGGCCAGAGGGTGAGGGCGATCTCGTCGACCACGGCGCGGTTCGAGATCATCGACCGGCCGAGATCGAGCTGGAAGACACGGCCGAGATAGCGACCGAACTGGACCCAGAGCGGCTGGTTGAGGCCGAGGTCGTTACGGATGGCGTCGATCTCGGCCTTCGTTGCGGTCGGGCCGGCGACGACGGTTGCGGGATCGGTGGGCACGACCTGCAGCAGCAGGAAGCCGATGAGCAGCACCCCGAGCAGCACCGGGAGCGAAATCATCAATCGGTGGGCGATATGGCGCGCCATTTCTTTCGAAACCTGCCCCCTTCGGGTAAGAACACTGGCCGACGCCGCGACGCTCGACAAGCGCCCGGCGGTGGCATGATCGCTGCAAGAAACGCGCCGAGGAGCGTCGTCCATGTCGACTGGCAAGCTGAACGAGCAGGCAAAAGGCGTCTATATCATCGCGGCAACGCCATTCACCGACGAAGGCGCGGTCGATCTTCAGAGCGTCGACACGTTGACCGATTTTTATTTTGGGTGTGGCGTACATGGCTTCACCCTGCTCGGCATGATGGGCGAAGCGCACAAGCTCACCGCCGACGAATCGCTCTCGGTCGTCAATCGCGTGATCGGCCGGGCTCAGGGCCGGCAGGTGATCGTGGGCGTGAGCCATGCCGGCCTAGAGAACGTGCGCCGTCTCTCGCACGAGGCGATGATCGCCGGCGCGTCGGGCGTGATGGTCGCGCCGGCGCCGGGTCTCAAGGGTGACGAAGGCCTCTACAATTACTATGCGCAGGTTTTCCAGGCGCTGGGGCCGGACATTCCCGTCGTCTATCAGGACTACCCGCAGACCACCGGCGTTTACCTGCCGGTCAACGTGTTCGAGCGGCTGGTCGACGACTTCCCGCAACTCGTCATGCTGAAGCACGAGGATGCGCCGGGTCTCGCCAAGCTGACGAAGGTCCGCGAGGGCGAGAAGAAGGCCGGCCGCCGCCGCGTGTCGATCCTGGTCGGCAATGGCGGGCTCTACTATCCGCAGGAGATGCGCCGTGGCGCCGACGGCGCGATGACCGGCTTCGCCTGGCCCGAGATGCTGGTGCAGGTCTACGAGCTTTTCGCCAAGGGCAAGGCAGAGGAGGCGGAAGACCTTTTCGACATCTATCTGCCGCTGGTGAGGCACGAGGTGCAGCCGGCGATCGGTCTTGCGCTGCGCAAGGAAGTGCTGTTCCGGCGCGGCGCCATCAAGAGCCCGAAGCAACGCGCGCCGGGCTCGTCGCTCACGGCGGCGGACAAGACGGAACTCGACGGCATGATCGCGCGTCTCGAGCGGCGACTGGCCGAGACGGGCCGCCACGCCCAGGCGGCGGAGTAGGGAACATGGCTGAGTATGATTTGATCGTTCGCAACGCAAAGATCGTCACGGCCGAGCGCCAGGCCGAGGGCGACATCGCCGTGAAGGGCGGGCAGGTCGTCGAGATCGGCCCCGACCTCAAGGGCAAGGGCACGCGGGAGATCGATGCCGGCGGCAAGTTCGTGCTGCCGGGCGGAGTCGACAGCCATTGCCACATCGAGCAGAAGTCGGGCATGGGCGTGATGTGCGCCGACGATTTCTATACTGGCACCGTCTCCGCTGCGTTCGGTGGCACCACCACCGTCATTCCCTTCGCTGCCCAGCATCGCGGCATGTCGTTGCGGCAGGTGGTGAACGAGTATCACGAGGCGGCCACGCCTAAGGCAGTGATCGACTACGCCTTCCATCTGATCGTCACCGACCCGACGCCGCAGGCGCTGGGACAGGAGCTGCCGGCGCTGATCAAGGACGGTTACACCTCGTTCAAGATTTACATGACCTACGATGCCATGAAAGTCAGCGACTACCAGATCCTCGACATCCTGGCCGTGGCGCGGCGCGACGGCGCGCTGGTCATGGTGCATGCCGAGAACCACGACATGATCCAGTGGCTGGCGCATCACCTGGTCGACCAGGGCCATGGCGCGCCGAAGTTCCACGCCATCGCCCACGCCCGCATCGCCGAGGCCGAGGCGACCAACCGCGCGATCTCGCTGGCACGCCTGGTCGATGCGCCGCTGTTGCTGGTGCACATGTCGGAGATCGAGGCGATCGAGACGCTGCGCCAGGCGCAGAAGAAGGGCCTGAAGATATTCGGCGAAACCTGCCCGCAGTATATCGCGCTGACCGCCGACGACATGGACAAGCCCGGCGTCGAGGGCGCCATGTGGTGCTGCAGCCCGCCGCCGCGCGATTCGGCGGCACAGGAGGCCGTATGGGCGGCGCTGAAGGACGGCACGTTCCAGACCTTATCCTACGACCATGCGCCGTATCAGTTCAATGCCGGCGGCAAGATCCCCAAGGGCGACAAGACGACCTTCAAGGAGATGGCCAACGGCGTGCCCGGCATCGAGATCCGGCTGCCGATGCTGTT
>JAKFVZ010000088.1 GCA_021732965.1 Reyranella sp. | reverse complement strand
ACCTGCTGCGTATGGAAATCGACGAGTTGAGGCGCGGCGGCTTCTACGAGCGGCGCGTTTTCTTCGTGCGGCTGATGGGCTTCGTCGAGCCGACGGCGGCCCGACGGATCGGACTGGAGGAGGCGCGGCGCTTCGAGGACGTGCATGAGAGCGTCTATCGCGCGCACGGCTTCGAGCCGGTCTTTCTGGAGCCGGGAAGCGTACCGGACCGGGTGGCCGTGATCCGGCACGCCCTCTAGCCACAAGGACGGCGACGCCCCATATCTGGGGTGACGCAAGGAGTGGTGAATGAACGTTGTGTTGGGCGACCTGCCGACCTGGAACCTGGCCGATCTCTATTCCAGCCCGTCCGGGACGGACCTGGGCGCCGACCTGAAGCGCGCGGCGGCGGAAGCCGATGCCTTCGCGAAGGATTACGAGGGCAAGATCGTCGGTCTCGACGGCAAGGCGCTGGGCGGGGCGATCGTGCGTCTGGAGGCGATGAGCGACCTGCTGGGTCGCATCGGCTCCTATGCCCAGCTCTATTCGGCGCAGGACCAGTCCGATCCGGAGCGCAACCGCTTCGCCCAGGACATGTCGGAGAAGCTGAACGACATCGGGTCAAAGCTCCTGTTCTTCCGGCTGGAGATCAACAAGATCGAGGATGCCGATCTCGCCGAGAAGCTGAAGGCACCGGAGCTTGCGAAGTACGCGCCGTGGCTGCGCGACGCGCGCCTGTTCCGGCCGCACCAGCTTTCCGACGAACTGGAGAAGTATCAGCACGACCAGTCGGTGGTCGGCAGCAGCGCCTGGTCGCGCCTGTTCGACGAGACGATTGCACGGCTGCGCTATCCGTTCGGCAACGAGATGCTGAGCGAGCCGCAGATCCTCGACAAGCTGTCGAACAAGGACGCCGCGATACGCAAGGAAGCCGCCAAGTCGTTCGGCAAGGTGCAGGGCGAGAACATCGCGGTCTTCTCGCTGATCACCAACACGCTGATCAAGGACAAGGAGATCGACGACCGCTGGCGCAAGTACGCGCGGCCGCAATCGTTCCGCAACCTCGCCAACGTCGTGGAGGATGAGGTCGTCGACGCGCTCGCGGCGTCGGTCAAGAAGGCTTACCCCAAGCTCGCGCACCGCTACTACAAGCTGAAAGCGAAGTGGTTCGGCGTCGAGACGATGCCTTACTGGGACCGCAACGCGCCGCTGCCCGAGCATGACGACCGCACGATCCCCTGGCCCGAGGCCGAGAAGATCGTGCTCGACGCTTACAACGCCTTCTCGCCGGAACTGGCGGATGTCGGCCGCAAATTCTTCGGCACGGGCTGGATCGACGCGCCGGCGCGGCCGGGCAAGTCGCCAGGGGCCTTCGCTCATCCGACGGTGCCGTCGGCGCACCCGTATCTCCTGCTGAACTATCAGGGGAAGGTTCGCGACGTGATGACGTTGGCGCACGAGCTGGGCCATGGCGTGCATCAGGTGCTTGCGGCCAAGCAGGGCCCGCTGATGGCCGACACGCCGCTGACGCTGGCCGAGACCGCCTCGGTGTTCGGCGAGATGCTGACCTTCCAGTCGCTGCTCAAGACCGCGCCCGACAAGGCCACGCGCAAGGCGATGCTGGCCGGCAAGGTCGAGGACATGCTGAACACCGTGGTGCGCCAGATCGCGTTCTACGATTTCGAATCGCGCCTCCACATGGCGCGCCGCGAGGGCGAGCTGACGCCCGACGCGATCGGCGAGATCTGGATGGCGGTGCAAAAGGAGAGCCTCGGCCCGGCCTTCCGCTACGACGACGAGTACAAATACTACTGGTCCTATATCGGCCACTTCATCCACTCGCCGTTCTACGTCTACGCCTATGCGTTCGGCGATTGCCTGGTGAACTCCCTCTATGCCGCCTATCAGGCCAAGCCCGACGGCTTCCAGGAGAAGTATCTCGACATGCTGCGCTCGGGTGGCGTGAAGCGGCACAAGGAGCTGCTGGCGCCGTTCGGCCTCGATGCCTCCGATCCTGCCTTCTGGGACAAGGGCCTCGACGTGATCTCGGGCTTCATCGACGAGTTGGAGAGGCTGTAGGCAACCATGGCGGACGAAGGCGACTCCCTCGGCGGGCGGCTCGGCCGCTATGCGCGGGTCGGCACGTCGGTCGGCGGGCTGGCGGTCAAGCTGGCGGGGCAGCGCTATCTCGGCTTCGGCCTCGATCGCGACAAGCATGCCGGCGAGCTGAAGGCAGCGCTGGGAGGGCTGAAAGGCCCGCTGATGAAGGCGGCGCAACTGCTCGCCACCATCCCCGACGCGTTGCCGCCGGAGTATGCCCGCGAGCTGGCGCAGTTGCAGGCCAACGCGCCGGCGATGGGCTGGGCGTTCGTGCGCCGCCGCATGGCGTCGGAGCTGGGGCCCGACTGGCAGGCGAAGTTCGCGCGCTTCGACAAGGAGGCGTCGTTTGCCGCCTCGCTGGGGCAGGTCCATCGCGCCACCCTGCTCGATGGACGCGAGGTCGCGGCCAAGCTGCAGTATCCCGACATGTCCTCGGCGCTGGAGGCCGACCTCAACCAGCTCAAGGTCGTGTTCGCGATCGGCCAGCGCTTCGATCCGGCGATCCGTACTGACGAGATCCATGCCGAGATCACAAATCGCCTGCGCGAGGAACTCGACTATCGCCGCGAGGCGAAGCACGCGGCGCTGTATCGGCACATGCTTCGCGATGAGAGCCAGGTCCACGTGCCGGGCGTCGTGGACACGCACTCGACCGAGCGGCTGCTGACGATGGACTGGCTGAGCGGCGAGCCGCTGCTCAATTGGAAGACCCGTTCGCAGGAAGAACGCGACGCGCTGGCCATCGCGATGTTCCGCGCCTGGTACGTGCCGTTCTATTTCTACGGCGCCATCCACGGCGATCCGCATCTCGGCAACTATTCGGTGCGGCCGGACGGTTCGGTGAACCTGATGGATTTCGGCTGCATCCGCATCTTCCCGCCGCGCTTCGTGCGCGGCTCGATCGAACTCTATCGCGCGCTGATGACGGACGACGAGGCGCGCGCCGTCGCCGCCTACGAGGATTGGGGTTTTACCGGTCTCAGCAAGGAGATGGTCGCCATCCTCAACCGCTGGGCCGCTTTTCTCTACGGCCCGCTGATGGACGACCGGCCGCGTCGCCTGACCGAAGGCATGGCCGAGGGCTATGGCCGCGAGATGGCGCAGAACGTGTTCGGCGAGCTGCGCAAGATGGGCGGTGTGCGGCCGCCGCGCGAGTTCGTGTTCATGGATCGCGCCGCCATCGGTCTCGGCTCGGTGTTCATCCATCTCCGCGCCTCGATCAACTGGCACCAGCTCTTCGAGGGCCTGATCGACGGCTTCGACGTCGACGCGCTGACGGCGAGGCAGGACGCGGCCCTGAAAGAAGCAGGGCTGGCGTGAACATCCTCGTAACGGGTTCGTCGGGCTGGCTTGGCCAGACCCTGGTGCCGAAGCTCGTGCGCGGCGGACACAAGGTGGTGGGGCTCGATCCGGAGTCGGGCGCCACGACCAGCGTCGTGGGGTCGGTCGTCGACCGTGCTCTGGTTCGCCGCGTGATCCGCGACGAGGGCATCACGGCCATCATTCATGCCGCCGCGCGCCACAAGCCCCACATCGAGACACACGACAATTCGGAGTTCGTCGCCGTCAACGTGCAGGGCACGCTCAACCTGCTGGAGGAGGCGGTGGCGCCGGGCTCGGCGGTCGACCGTTTCGTCTTCACCTCGACGACCTCGCTCATGATTTCGCAGCAGATCCGTGACGGGAAGGCGGGCGGAGCGAAGGAGGCGGTGTGGATCGACGAGACGATGGCGCCACTCAAGCCGCGCAACATCTACGGCGTCACCAAGCTCGCGGCCGAGGAACTGTGCCGCCTGTTCAATCATCTGCATCGCTTGCCGGTCCTCGTCCTGCGCACCTCGCGGTTCTTTCCCGAGGAGGACGACATGGCCCATGCCATCAGTCAGTCGGGCGAGAACACCAAGGCCAACGAATTCCTGTTCCGCCGTCTCAGCGTCGAGGACGCGGCCGAGGCGCACGTCGTGGCGCTGGCCAGGGCAAAGGAGATCGGCTTCGACACATTCATCGTTTCGGCGATGACGCCGTTCCGGCCCGAGGACTGCCGGGAGCTGATCGCCGACGCGCCGGCGGTGGTGAGCCGGCTCTTTCCTGAATATCTCGCGCTCTACGAGAAGCGGGGCTGGACCATGTTCGACACGGTCGACCGCGTCTATGACGCCGGCAAGGCGGCCCGCGTGCTCGGCTTCACCTGCCGCACGGGGTTCCGTGAGGTGCTGGACACGCTCCGGTAGGGGCAACTAATCCGGCTTGCGGGCGTTTTCTCGCCATGATGACCCGCATTCTCAACTCCAAGCATCTGATTGGTGCCGCGGTCCTGGTGGGCGTTGCGATGGCGCTTTCCGGCTGTGGCGTTGCTGCATTTCCGGTGCGAGTGACCAGCGCGACGGCGAAGATCGTGCCTGTGGCCGGCGATGTTGTTGCCTATCCGCTCGACAAGACCGCGGACGCCATCGACTAGCCAATCGCCGAGCCCCGTCAGCCTGAAGCGTGATAAAAGCATGGCGGGGGCAGGCGGCTCCCGTCGAAGCTTGGGAGTGCGGTCGGGGCGATGACATGAGGTTGATGCTGTACGCGGTGCTTGCGCTGGGCGCGGTGGCACTCCTGCTGTCTCTCCTGTCGTGGATTGCCGAGCGCCGCCTTGAAGCCCTGGCCGACCCGTACATCAGCGGCGATCCGGCGAAGCTGCCGGGGGTCACGGTGGCGCTGGTCCTGGGCGCCGCGCCGATCGGCCCCGAGGGCGGCCCAAACCGCTACTTCGTCTATCGGCTCGATGCGGCGGCTGCGCTCTACAAGGCCGGCAAGGTGAAGTACCTGCTGGTGAGCGGCGACAACAGCCGTCCCGATTACGACGAGCCGACCGCCATGCGCGCCGGTTTGATCGAGCGCGGTGTGCCGGCCGAGGCGATCTATCGCGATTTTGCGGGCTTCCGGACCTGGGATTCGGTGGTGCGGGTCGAAGAGGTTTTTGGCCAGACACGCGTCATCGTCGTGTCGCAGCGCTTCCACCTCTCTCGCGCGATCTTCCTCGCCCGTCAGCAGGGTATCGAAGCCTGGGGCTTCGAGGCGCGGGACGTTGCGCGCGCTTACAGCATTGTCACCATCCTGCGGCGCTATCCCTCGGCCTTGCGCGCCTACTTCGACGTCTGGTTCGACACGCCGCCGAAATACACCGGTCCGCGAATCGTGATCGGCAGGGATCCACCGAACTAGAGACTGGTTTCAATCGCGCAGGACCGTCCTCAACGGGAGAGTGCTTTGCCGAATATCCGCGGCAACTCGGCCTGCCAGAAATCCACGAAATGGGAATAGGGCAGGATCGGTCGCGGATGGGCGCCGTCGAAATATTCCAGGTGGCCGACGAGAGCGAAGCCGACCAGCAGGGCGGCCACCGTCATCGCGGCCGGTGCGGGCGTGGTCCTTCCGATGAACAGAAGAACGAACAGGCTGGACAGCAGGGACAGGAAAACCCAGCGAAAGACATCCCAGCCGAAGAAACCCAGGAGCAGGGGCGCCAGGCACGCGCCGAGCACGCACAGGACGTTCAGCACGCCGAACCAGCGATCGGAACGACGATAGAATGCCACCGCCACGACGACCGATACGCATGCCGCCATCAGCAGCGCCCGCGTCAGGTAGCGTGCCGGAGGCATGTAGTAGTTGCGCATCCGCTCGCCGACGAAGTCGTTCCGAAACAGCTGATAATAGCTTTCGTCGACAGGGTAGCGCGCAACGGAGCGCACCCGCGCCAGAAGCGCTTCGATCATCTCCGACGGCACAGTCTGGAAAAACAGGTAGATGAAAGCGAAGACTGCGACCAGGACAGCGCCGTGCACGATGGCCGTTCTGAACTCACGGCGCAGAACGAGGCTGGTGACGTAGAGCGGGATGACGGTGAAAGCCGCCAACTCCTGGACGAAGAGCGTGGCGCCCATGATCAGGAGGGCGGGCAAGGGCCGCACGTGGATCGCCGCCAGCAGCGCGAGATAGAGAATGTCCTCGGGATAGCCGGCTGTATGAAAGAGATAGCCACCGGTCGGCGCGATCAGGAAGGCGATCACGACCAGTTTCAGCGTCAGCGGCGAATGCCACGCGCGCCAGAAGAGGATCACGATCAGCGTGTAGCGAACGGCCATCTGTAGCGCCGCCACGAAAACATACTCTAAGCGCAGAGATCCGAACGGATAGAGCAGCGTTCCGACCAGGCTGCGCCGGCCGAAGCCGTCGAATAAGCTCTGGATGTAGTAG